>AP014683.1:3000000-3276549 GCA_000828975.1 Burkholderiales bacterium GJ-E10
CATGCGGTCGATCGCCTCGAGGTTGATCGACGCGTCCTCGCGAATCGCGGTATGCGGGCACCCGCCGGTTTCCACGCCCATGATGCGCTCGGGCTCCAGGGCTCCGGCGACCGTGAGCAGGCGCTGGTCCTCCTTGGTGTAGATGTCGTTGGTGACCACGATGAGCTCGTACCGGGTGCGCATCGATTTGCACAGCATTTCGAGCAGCGTGGTTTTGCCCGATCCCACGGGGCCGCCGATCCCGACCCGCAGCGGCGGCATGCGCTTGCGTCGTCCGGGAATGGAATGCAGGAGCGGCGCGGGGGCGGAAAAATCGGATGGGGTCATCATGATCGGAACAGTCGGGAATATTGGGTTTCGTGACGGGCGCTGAGAATCGCGAGCATCGGCGAGAAGCTTTGCCATGCGTCGCGGTCGGGGGCGATGCGGAGCGCGTGCGCTACCGCCGCGGGAATCTCCGGCAGGAGGGCGTGGAGCAATCGCTGGCCCGCGGCCTGGCCCAGCGGCACCCCGCGCAGCGCCGCCTGCACTTGCGACTCGAGCCAGGAGAACGCCAGGCCGTATCCGGCGTGCATCGCGTCGAGTCCCATTGCGTGGGCGGCAAGGGCGAAGGCGAGCGGCCAGCTGAATTCGTCCTCACCGGCTTCGCGCGCAACGGCGAGTGCCGGATGCCTGGGATGCAGTTGCCGTACCCAAGCGAGCATGGAACGCCCCATCTGCCCGGTCTGGAGGCGCAGCTCGGCGGACTCGCGGGTGGCAAGTACCCAGGCCTGAATGGACCGCAATTCGGCGGCATCGCCGCGAACCCATGCCGCATGCGCGGCACAGCTCGCCGGCAGATCGCTGCGCGCCAGCGTGAGGTGGATCTGGCAACGCAACCATTCGCGGGCGTCGGGCTCGGACGCCACGATGCCGGATTCCACGGCGGCTTCGAGTCCCTCCGAATAGCTGAACGCACCCACCGGCAGCGCCGGAGAGGACAGCCACAAAAGCGGCAGCAGGGCTGCGTGGCGGGAAGGCGCTGCGACCTCAGGAGTGTCCGGGATCGTCATGATCGGGATGGTCGCCGTGATCGGCGTGCCTGTGCCCGGAGGGGGCATACGCGCCCGCTTCCGGCTCAAAGGGCGCAGCGACTTCGGTGACCGTCAATCCCATCCGCGCCAGCATCGTCGAGAGAACCGGGTCGGGCTCGATATGCAGGAAATCGCTCTGCACTTCGAGCTGCACGTGGCGGTTGCCGAGATGATAGGCGGCGCGCATGAGGTCGGAGTGTCCCCCGCGCATTCCGTCGATCCGGATCCGTAACAGGGGTTGTAGTGCCGCCTCGACCAGGATGCGGGAGCCATCCTCCGCAACCAGGGTGTCGCCGCCGCGCAGAACGGTGCCGCGCGGGAGGACCACCGCGATGCGGCGATCTGCGCTGTCCCGGGCATCGAAGCGGCTTTTGCAGCGGGTGTCCCAGTCGAGGCGCACGCGCGTTCCGCCGCTGTTGGATGGGGCGGGAGCGGTCGCTGCCGGAATGTGTCGGTTGACGATCAGCATGAGGGGAAGGCGGTCGTGGGGGAGGGTCAGAAAAGGAAATATCGCTGTGCCATCGGAAGGGATGACGCCGGCTCGCAGGTCAGCAATGCTCCGTCCGCGCGAATTTCATAGGTCTGCGGGTCGATCTCCATCTTCGGGGCATAGCCGTTATGGATCAGGTCCGCCTTTTTCACGCTGCGGCAGCGCGAAACCACCGCCAGGCGCTTGCGGAGTTGCAGGCGCTCGCCGATGCCATGCGCCATCCCGGCGCCGGACAGGAAGGTCAGCGCCGTGGCGGCGACGGCGCCGCCGAAGGCGCCGAACATCGGGCGGAAGTGGACCGGCTGCGGCGTGGGAATGGACGCGTTCGCGTCTCCCATCAGCGCCGCGGCGATGAATCCGCCCTTGATCACCAGGCTCGGCTTGACCCCGAAATACGCGGGGCGCCACAACACGAGATCCGCCCACTTTCCGACTTCGATCGATCCGACCTCATGGGCGATGCCATGCGCGAGGGCCGGGTTGATCGAGTACTTCGCGACATACCGCTTGACGCGGAAGTTGTCGTTGCGGCTGGAGTGCTGCGCCCCGACCGGATCGGGAGGGGCAAGCCAGCCGCGCTGAACCTTCATCTTGTGCGCGGTCTGCCAGGTCCGCAGGATCACTTCCCCGACCCGCCCCATCGCCTGACTGTCGCTCGACATGATGCTGATGGCGCCGAGATCGTGCAGGATGTCTTCCGCGGCGATGGTCTCGCGGCGGATCCGGCTTTCGGCGAAGGCCAGATCCTCGGCGATCGCCGGATCCAGGTGATGGCACACCATGAGCATGTCGAGATGCTCGTCGATCGTGTTGACCGTGAACGGTCGGGTCGGGTTGGTGGAAGACGGCAGCACATTGGCTTCTCCCACGACCTTCAGGATGTCGGGAGCATGTCCGCCGCCGGCGCCTTCCGTATGAAAGGTGTGGATCGTGCGTCCTCGGAACGCCGCGATCGTATCTTCGACGAAGCCGCTCTCATTGAGCGTGTCGGTATGGATGGCGACTTGAATGTCGGCGTCCTCGGCCGCCGAGAGGCAGCAGTCGATCGCTGCCGGCGTCGTTCCCCAATCCTCGTGCAGCTTGAGGCCGATCGCCCCGGCATCGATCTGTTCTCGCAGCGGCTCGGCCCGGCTCGAATTGCCTTTTCCGAAAAATCCCAGGTTCATCGGGAATGCCTCGGCTGCCTGAAGCATGCGGGCGATTCCCTCCGGACCCGGAGTGCAGGTCGTCGCATTGGTTCCGGTCGCCGGACCGGTGCCGCCCCCGAGCATGGTCGTGACGCCGCTCATCAGAGCTTCTTCGATCTGCTGGGGACAGATGAAATGGATGTGGCTGTCGATCGCCCCCGGCGTCAGGATCATTCCTTCGCCGGCGATGATCTCCGTGCCCGGCCCGATCACGATGTCGACCCCTGGTTGGACGTTCGGGTTTCCGGCTTTGCCGATTGCGGCGATGCGCTGCCCCCGGATTCCGACGTCGGCCTTCACGATGCCCCAGTGATCGAGGATCAGCGCGTTCGTGATCACGACGTCCATCGCCCCTTCGGCGCGGGTGGCCTGGCTCTGGCCCATGCCATCGCGGATAGTCTTGCCGCCGCCAAACTTCACTTCTTCGCCGTAGCCGCCGGCCCGCAGCGTGAAATCATCCTCCACCTCGATGAGCAGTTCCGTATCCGCGAGGCGCACGCGGTCGCCGATGGTTGGACCGAACATCTCGGCATACGCGCGACGGGAAAGGGTGGGCATAAGGGGATCTCGGTGGAATGTCGGGATCTGCGGCGCGTCAAGCGCTATGGGGCTATGCGCCCGCGGCTTCGTTCTGGCGGAATCCGACGACGAGCCTTGCGCCCGCGTACGGAATCAGCTCCACGGTGCGCTGCTGTCCCGGTTCGAATCGCACCGCGGTGCCGCTTGCGATGTTCAGACGCATGCACCGCGCAATCGCCCGATCGAACTGCAGCGCCGGGTTCGTCTCTGCGAAGTGATAGTGCGACCCCACCTGGATCGGCCGATCACCGGCGTTCTCGACCACCAGGCGCACCGACGGACGGCCTGGATTGAGGGGAATGTCATCGGGTTCGCAAAAAACCTCACCGGGAATCATGTGGTCGTTGCCTGGCAGGAGGGGGAATCAAATGATCGGCTGGTGCACGGTCACGAGCTTGGTGCCGTCCGGAAAGGTGGCCTCCACCTGGATGTCCGGAATCAGCTCCGGCACGCCTTCCATCACCGATTCGCGGCCAAGGACCGTGCGCCCATAGCTCATCAGGTCGGCAACGCTGCGCCCGTCCCGCGCGCCCTCCAGCACGGCCGCGGTGATCAAGGCGGTGGCTTCCGGCAGATTGAGTTTCAGGCCTCGCGCCAAACGCCGTTCGGCCACCAGCGCCGCGGCGAATACAAGCAGCTTGTCCTTTTCTCGCGGAGAGAGATCCATATTGGCTGGGTGTGAGAGTCGTAATGGGAAATCGACCATGGACCGGATTGCCGGCACCACCGTTCCACCTACGATTCGCAAAAAACATGCCCGGAGCACTGGAGAACAGTTCTCCCGACGCGCTCCCACTGCGCACAGGATTTCCCATGCGCGCGTGCTGCGATCGCACCGATCGAGTGCGCCCGCTCGGTACGGAACTGCACCGGCGTGGGTCACCGGGGCAGGCGTGGCGTCGACCGTGGACGAGGCGGCCCCGGATCGCGGCGGTGGACCGGAACGCCGGTTTCGATGCCGGCCTGGCATGTGTCTTGCGCCGGCGTTCCGGAAACACTCTTCTTCCTGGCATGAACAAAATCGTTCCGGACGGCGGCCGGCGCGGCTCGCGGTCCACGCTGGATTTGCGTTTTCGGCGAAGCGGTCCTCTGACGGTCCTGCAGCACCGGCATGCCGGCGACCTCAGGACCCTGGCAAGCCACTATCCCGAAGAGGCCGGGGTCTGCCATCAGGTCATCGTCCACCCGCCGGGCGGATATGTCGGCGGCGACAGCCTGACGCTTCGGGTCGATGTCGCGGACGCGGCGCACGCGTTGGTCACCACGCCCGGCGCCAGCCGCATCTATCGCAGCCTGGGTGACGTGACGGCGCAAACGGTGGACGCAAGCATCGCGTCCGGCGGCCGCCTCGAGTGGCTGCCGCTGGAGACCATCGCCTATTGCGGGTGCCTTGCAGAAAGCCGGGTCCGCTTCCGGCTCGCTCCGGGAGCGGAACTCATCGCGTGGGACATGCTGGCGTTGGGCTTGCCGGCAGCGCGCAGACCGTTCCTGGCCGGCCGCTACACCCAACATCTCGAGGTTCCGGGAATCTGGCTCGACCGTGGCAGCATCGATGCCGACGACGATGTGTTGCTGCGAGGCCCCGGTGGTCTTGCGGGCCGTACGGCACTCGCGACCTTGTTCTTCGCGAGCGGCAGCCCGCTTGCGTCGCATCAACGGGACGTCCTCCTGGAGGCGGCGCGGATTCGATTCGGAGATCATCCGGGCGTCGCCGCCGCAGCAACGAGCACGCACGCGCAAGTCGTCGTGGTGCGTGCGCTCGGGAACCGCATCGAGCCGGCCTGTGCGTTGCTGCGTTCGGTGTGGGCCGCATGGCGGGAGGCGGCGTGGTCGTTGTCAGCCTGCCCGCCCCGCGTGTGGGAAACCTGAACCTTCGGCCCGTTCAGGTCGCCGCAACGGCGGCGCCGAACAGGTACTGTCGCAGTTGCTCGGTGTCGGCATAGCTGCGACGGGCGATGCCGTGGACATGGAGCACGAGATTGCGCAGCAGACGCTGCATCAGCACGGGAGGCAGCGCCCGCACGCCTTCGAGGCGCGACCGTTGCAGGAGCAGCAAGGTGCTCTTGCGGCGCACCGTCAGACGGGTGCGGATCCGCAGCGTGCCGCCGCCCGAGAAACTGGCTGCGCGGCCCACGTCTCCGCACGCCTGCAGGTGCAGGAAAAACGATTCCCCCTCGATGGTCGCATCGATTTCGACGTCCCCATCGAGCAGGATCACCAGTCCGTCGTGCGATGCATCGTCGAGGCATTCGTCGGAATGCACACCGGGCACGAGGGTTCGCAATGCCCCAAGTCCGGCCAGGTCGTCGACCTGGGGTCGGCTCCATCCGTGCACCAGGCCGCTATGGTCGAGGGCCTCGACCACGCGCTGGTGTGAAATGTCGGAACGGGAAGGCCGTCCGTCCATCGCCGCCCACAGGCTTGCTCGTGCGTTCATGATGCACTCTCCGATCATTCCTCGAACCTTGTTTTACCCATCTCCGCACCGCGGCGATGCAGGCGCGCCGCACCATCGCGCCGCGCGCACCGTCGTGGCCCGCTTACTGCCCCAGCGCGGCGATCGTCGCCAGCGCATCTCCGGCGTTGCGGCAACCGTGAATGGCGTCGGGATCGCGTTGCCGGCCGCACCAGGCCATCTGGTCCAGCAGCGCCTGCTCGTCGTGGACCATCTCTTCGACAGAGGCGTTCTTGTGATTCTTGCCGCCGACGGCGAGAACGCTGCTGAGCGCGAGTACCGCGAAAAATCCTCGATTCATGTTGTCCTCCTGACACGGAAGTCGACGTACCGATCTTTTTCAAGCAACTCCCGTGCCAGACCGGGGCGGTGGCTTGCCGGCAGGTGCGCGGTATCCTGCATCGTGCGAGCGTGCGCCGTCCGGCGGTCCACGCGAACGGCGCAACCCTCGATCCGAAAGGCACGCAACGGCATGACGAAAGGCGAACAGGTCGGTCCGCAGGATTGGCAGGGTGAGCGCGGCCTGCGCTGGCTGCGCGACATGGCGGGTTTCGAGGCGATGTTGCAGCCCCTCGGCGAAGCCCTGATGGCGCGCGCGGCGCTGGCGTCCGGCGAGCGCGTCGTCGACATCGGTTGCGGCGGCGGCTGGACCAGCCGCGCCGCTGCGGCGCAGGTGGGCGGCCGGGGATCGGTCTGCGGCGTCGACATCTCGGCGCTGTTGTTGCGCGAAGCTGCACGGCGGGCCACGGGCATTCCGAACCTCACCTTCGTCCGTGCCGACGCTTCGGTGGATGCGGTTCCGGGCGCGCCGTTCGATCGGATGATTTCGCGGCTCGGTGTGATGTTCTTCGTCGACCCGGCGGCGGCATTCGCCCGTCTACGCCGATTGCTGGTGCCGGGAGGACGGCTGGACTGGGCGGTATGGGGGCCGAAGGAGGACAACCCGTGGATGTTCGGCGCGCGGGCGGTCACGGCCCGGCATCTCGAGCTGTCGCCTCCGGACCCCGGCGCGCCGGGGCCGTTCACGCTGACGGATCGGGACCGGCTCGCGGGCTTGTTGGCCGGTGCCGGATTCGTCGACATCGAGATCGTCGAGCATCGCCACCATGTCGCGGTCGGGGGCGCCGCCGATCCAGTTGCCGCGGCGGACTTCGCGGCCGGCGCCTTCTTTTTCTCGGACGCGATCGAAGCCGCCGATGCGGCGACGCGCGCCGCCATCCACGAGGATCTGGTCGCGTTCTATCGTGACTTCATGACCGCCGACGGCCTGGCGGTGCCGGCCCGGGCTTGGCTCGTTCGCGCAGTGGCGCGTTCCGGGATTTCCTGACCGCCGGCCCGGTTGCGTTTGGGAACGGCTGTGCGCTCGGCGGACTGCGGACTATGTTTTCCGGAGCGAAGGAAGTACGATATCTTCGCTTGAAGCCCGACGGACTTCGTTTTCCGCCGGGGGCATTTGCACTGGAGCAATGAAGTCGGTTGCGGTGCGAACGGAAAGCAATGAAGTGAAGCACCGATGACCTATTGCCTTGCAATCAAGACAGACCAGGGATTGATTTTCGCGTCCGACTCGTTGACGAACGCGGGGATCGATCACGTCAGCACCTATTCCAAGATGCACACGTTTGTCGAGCCTGGCAATCGGATGTTCGTATTGCTGGCGTCGGGAAACCTGGCCACGACACAGAGCGTCGTCAAGCGTATGCGGGATGATTGCCAGGCCGGCAAGCAACCCTGTCTGTCGACCGTGCAGACGATGGAAGAGGCCGCAGAATATGTCGGCACCATTTCCGCCGAGGCGCAGCGCAACCAGGCGAGCCGCGACACCGCCAACACCAATTTCGAGGCGACCTTCATCCTCGGCGGCCAGATCGCCGCGCAGAACCCCGAGATCTACATGATCTACGCGCAGGGCAACCATATCCACGAATCGAGCGCACACCCGTTTCTGCAGATCGGCGAGGTCAAGTACGGCAAGCCCATCCTCGACCGGGTGATTCGGCACGACACCCCGCTGGAACAGGCTGCGCGCTGCGCGCTGGTATCGATCAATTCGACGATCCGCTCCAACCTGACCGTCGGCCCTCCCGTCGAGCTGGTGATCTATTCGAACCATACGCTCGATGGCGGACGCCGTCTCATGTTCAAGGAAGACGATCCCTACTATCGTGCGCTGGGCGATGCCTGGAGCGAAGGCCTGCGGCAGGCACTGAACAATCTGCCGGCCTTCGAATGGGAAAGCGGCACGCAGCCGCTGCAACTGGTTGCGGACAGCAGCAGCGGACAGATGCGGGGGTAGATCTCTGGCCTGACCTTTGCTTGTAGCAAGCAGAAGTCCATTGGGTCTGCCGCCATGAGTATCCGCGTCGCAATTCGCCACACGACCACCTACACGTTCGACCGCCACGTGTTGCTGGGCCCGCATGTGGTACGGCTCAAGCCGGCCGCGCACAGCCGCACGCCCATCGTTTCGTACAGCCTCCAGGTCGCGCCGGAGAAGCATTTCATCAACTGGCAGCAGGACCCCTTCGGGAATTTCCTCGCCCGGCTGGTGTTCCCGGAAAAGGCCCGGCAGCTGTCGATCGATGTGGAGGTGATCGCCGACCTGACGGTGATCAACCCCTTTGATTTCTTTTTGGAGGAATACGCGGAACGCTGGCCCTTCGAGTATCCCGAACCGATCCGAAAGGATCTGGCCCCGTACCTCGAAGCCGAACCGGCCTCCCCGCTGCTGCAGCGCTACCTGGACGGAATTCGTCGCGACCCGACGCCCACGGTCGATTTCCTGGTGGGTCTGAACCAGGATCTGCAGGCGCGCGTCGGCTATACGATCCGCCTCGAGGCGGGCGTACAGACCTGCGAGGAAACCCTCGACAAGCGCACGGGTTCGTGCCGCGATACAGGCTGGCTGCTGGTCCAGATTCTCCGGCACCTGGGCCTGGCGGCGCGTTTTGTGTCGGGCTACCTGGTGCAGCTGACACCGGACGAGAAATCGCTCGATGGCCCATCCGGCACGGATCGCGATTTCACCGATCTGCACGCCTGGGCCGAGGTATACATTCCCGGCGCGGGCTGGGTCGGGCTTGATCCCACTTCCGGCCTGTTCGCCGGCGAAGGCCATATCCCGCTGGCCTGCACCCCCGCGCCATCGTCGGCCGCCCCCATCGAAGGCCATACCGAGCCGTGCCGGGTGGAGTTCACCTTTCGCAACACGGTCTCGCGCTTCAAGGAGGATCCCCGCGTCACCAAGCCGTATACCGAAGAGCAGTGGGTGCACATGCTCGCGCTCGGCCGGCTGGTGGACGAGCGCCTGGCGCAGGGCGACGTCCGGCTGACCATGGGCGGCGAACCGACATTCGTCTCCATCGACAGCGTCGATGCACCGGAATGGAACACCGCCGCACTCGGATCGCACAAGCGCGAGCGGGCCGAGGTTCTGGCGCGGCGCCTTGGAGAGCGTTTCGGGCAGGGCGTTCTCCTGCACACGGCACAGGGAAAGTGGTATCCGGGCGAGCCCCTGCCGCGCTGGGCGCTGGGCCTGTATTGGCGCAAGGATGGCCTGCCGATCTGGCGCAATCCGAAGTGGCTCGCGCGGGCGCATGGCGACCATGGCCATGGCATCGGCGAGGCGAAGCGGTTCGCGGATGCGCTGTGCCGCAGTCTGGGACTGGCAACCCGCTACGTCATGCCGGCCTACGAAGACGCGCTGTTCTACCTGCAAAGCGAGGCCTGCCTGCCGGTCGATCTGGACCCGGCGAAAGCCGACCTCAAGGATCCCGCCGTGCGCCGTGCGCTTGCCGACAAGCTTTCGCGCGGGCTGGATACGCCTACGGGCTACGTGCTCCCGCTAGGTTGGAACTGGTCGGTCGGTTGCTGGTATTCGGCGCCCTGGAATTTCCGCCGCGGACGCCTGTACCTGGCGGCCGGCGATTCGCCGCTGGGGCTGCGGCTTCCGCTCGATTCCCTGCCATGGGTGGACGAGGACAAGCGCGAATGGGTCGGCCCGCCCGACCCGTTCGACCTCCAGCCGCCGCTGGGCGATTACCATCGCGCAGCAGCAGCGCGCTATTCGGCCTTGGCCGATGCCCAATCGCGTTCGGAAACGGATGAACCGGCGTACGTTCCCGTTGCCGTGCCGCACACCGCGGTCTGCGTGGAACCGCGCAACGGGTGCCTGCATGTGTTCATGCCGCCGCTGCAGCGGCTCGAACACGGGCTGGAATTGATCGCGGCGATCGAGCACACCGCGGCGACACTGGACATGCCGGTCGCCGTCGAGGGCTACGGGCTTCTCAACGACGGGCGCCTGGAAAAGCTGCTGGTGACGCCGGATCCGGGCGTGATCGAAGTCAACATCCACCCGTCCCGGACCTGGGAGGAACTCGTCGAACGCACCACCATCCTTTATGAGGAGGCGCGCCAGTCGAGGTTGTCCCCGGAAAAGTTCATGCTCGACGGCCGGCATACCGGCACCGGCGGCGGAAACCACGTGACGCTCGGCGGCGGCACGCCGGCGGACAGCCCCTTCCTGCGGCGCCCCGATCTGCTGCGCAGTCTGATCACCTATTGGCAGCACCACCCCAGCCTGTCCTATTTTTTTTCGGGCCTCTTCCTCGGCCCGACCAGCCAGGCGCCGCGCGTCGACGAAGGCAGGCCCGAGGCACTCTATGAACTGCAGATCGCCTTTCAGCGCATGCCGCGCGGCGTCGTGCCTCAACCGTGGCTGATCGATCGATTGCTGCGCCACCTTCTGACGGACCTGACGGGCAACACGCACCGTGCGGAGTTCTGCATCGACAAGCTCTACTCCCCGGATAGCGCAACGGGCCGCCTGGGACTGCTCGAACTCCGCGCATTCGAAATGCCGCCCCATGCGCGCATGAGCTTGGCCCAGATGCTGTTGCTGCGCGCGCTCGTGGCGCGCTTCTGGGAAACGCCTTACGAAAAGCCGCTGGTGCGCTGGGGCACACAGCTGCACGATCAGTGGATGCTCCCGCATCATTTGTGGACCGACCTCAAGGAGGTCGTCGCGGAACTGAACGACAGCGGCTTTCCGTTCCAGCAGGAGTGGTTCGAGCCGTTCCTGGAGTTTCGCTTTCCCCACTATGGCACCCGCCAGCTTGGGCAAATCTCAATCGAGTTGCGCGCCGCCATCGAGCCGTGGAACGTGCTCGGCGAGGAAGCCACCAACCTTGGCACCGCACGCTTTGTCGACTCTTCGGTGGAGCGCCTGCAGGTCAAAATCCGCGGCTTGACGGACAATCGCTACCTGCTGGTCTGCAACGGCCGCCGCATTCCGCTGACCGCCACCGGCGTGGCCGGCGAATACGTCGCAGGGGTGCGATACCGGGCCTGGCAACCACCTTCGGCCCTGCACCCGACCATCGGCGTGCACTCGCCGCTGACCTTCGATCTGCTCGATACGTGGAACGGGCGGTCGATCGGCGGCTGCGTGTATCAGGTCATGCATGCGGGCGGACGCAACTACGAGCATTTCCCGGTCAACGCCAATGAAGCCGAAGCGCGCCGAACCGCGCGATTTCAAGCCCAGGGTCATACGGCAGGCTCCCTGAGTCCGCCGCCGTGGGTGCCTCCGATGGCACGCTTCCTCCCCGGCGAGCCACCCAGGCCCATGACGCCCCCGCCCGAAGAGCCGGCGGGCGAATTTCCTTCAACGCTCGACTTGCGAATCCAGCCCAAATCATGAACACACTCGTCGAACAGCAGATCGCGGCCCCGCCGGAAACCAGCCGTACCGGCATCTCCAAGGAGGCCCTGAAACGGGCCTTCCTGGACAACCTGTTTTACGTTCAGGGCAAGTTCCCCAAACTGGCGTCGCAGCACGACTACTACCTCGCGCTGGCGTACACGGTGCGGGACCGCTTGCTGGCGCGCTGGGTTCGCACTGCGGAAATCTACACCCACCTGGGGTCGCGAACCGTGGCCTACATGTCGGCGGAATTCCTGCTGGGCCCGCATTTGGGCAACAACATTCTCAATCTCGGCATCGAAGAGCCGGTGCGCGGCGCGATGCGCGAACTCGGCCTGAGCTACCAATCGCTGCTGGCGCAGGAGGGTGAACCGGGCCTTGGCAACGGCGGGCTGGGACGGCTGGCGGCCTGCTTCCTCGATTCGCTCGCCACGCTGGAAATTCCGACCCTGGGCTACGGCATTCGCTACGAGCATGGCATTTTCACCCAGGACATCGTCAACGGCTGGCAGGTGGAAAAGACCGATGTCTGGCTGCGCAAGGGAAATCCATGGGAAATCGCCCGCCCGGAGTGGGCGGTCGAGGTCCGGCTGGGCGGCCACACGGAGCACTTCACCGACGACAAGGGGCGTCTTCAGGTGCGCTGGATCCCGGCCCGCAGCGTACTGGGCGTTCCCTACGACACGCCGATTCTCGGATTCCGCAACCACACCGCCAACACCTTGCGTCTCTGGCGGGCGGAAGCGGTGGAAACGTTCGACCTCTCGACGTTCAACCGCGGCGACTACTGGGGTGCGGTGCAGCGCAAGATCGAATCGGAAAACCTGACCAAGGTCCTTTACCCCAACGACGAGCAGATCCAGGGCAAGGAACTGCGCCTCACCCAGCAGTACTTCTTCGTGTCCTGCTCGCTGCAGGACATGCTGCGCATCATGCGGATCCAGGAGATTCCGCTGGATCGGTTCCACGAGAAATTCACGGTCCAGCTCAACGACACGCATCCGGCCATCGCCGTGGTCGAACTGATGCGCCTCCTGGTCGATACCCAGAACATGAACTGGGAGCCGGCCTGGGAGGTGACGCGCCAGACGTTTGCCTATACGAATCACACGCTGCTGCCGGAAGCGCTCGAGCAATGGCCGGTTTCGCTGTTCGAGCGATTGCTGCCCCGCCACCTCGAAATCATCTACGAAATCAACGCGCGCTTTCTCGATCAGGTGCGGCTGCAAGACCCCACGGACATCGATCGGGCGATACGCCTGTCGCTGATCAACGAAGCCGGCGGGCGCCATGTGCGCATGGCCCATCTGGCATGCGTGGGCAGCCATGCGATCAACGGCGTGGCCGCGCTGCACACCGAACTGCTCAAGCAGGAAGTCTTGCGCGACTTTTATCAAATCAGCCCGCAAAAATTCTCCAACAAGACCAATGGGGTGACGCCGCGCCGCTGGGTGGCCTTGTCGAACCCGCGCCTGACATCGCTCATCGATCGCAAGCTGGGGTCGGGATGGCTGACCGACATGGGCCGGCTCCGCGAACTGGAGCCGCTGGCCGAAGATGCGGACTTCCGCGCCCAATGGCGCGAGATCAAGCGCGCCAACAAGGAGGCCTACGCCCTATATCTGCGCAGCGTCACGGGCGTGGCGGTCGATCCCGATTCGATGTTCGACGTGCAGGTGAAGCGAATCCATGAGTACAAACGGCAGCACCTGAACGTTCTCCATGTCATCGCGCGGTATCACCGCCTGCGGGAAAACCCGAATCTCGAGTTTCCGTCGCGGACCTTCATCTTCGGCGGCAAGGCCGCTCCCGGCTACTTCATGGCGAAGCTGATGATCAAGCTGATCAACTCGGTCGCCGCCGTCGTCAACCAGGATCCGATCGTGCGCGGCCGGATGAAGGTCGTCTTCGTCCCGAATTTCAATGTGCGCACGGGTCAAACACTGTATGCCGCGGCGGATCTGTCGGAGCAGGTCTCCACGGCCGGAAAGGAAGCCTCGGGCACGGGCAACATGAAGTTCATGATGAACGGCGCGGTCACGATCGGCACGCTCGACGGCGCCAACATCGAAATCCGGGGACAGGCGGGCGCGAAGAACTTCTTCTTGTTCGGCCACACAGCCGAGGAAGTGGCGCGGATCAAGCACGAGGGGTACGACCCCATGCAGCATTACCATGCCAATCCGGACATCCGGGTCGCCATCGACCTGATCCGGCATGGCTTCTTCTCGCGGGGAAACGGCGAACTGTTCCGTCCGCTCGTGGACAACCTGCTCTATCACGACCCCTACCTGCTGCTCGCCGATTTCCAGAGCTATCTGGATGCGCAGATCGAAGTGGACATGGCCTATGCGGACCGTGACCGTTGGAGCCGCATGAGCATTCTCAACGTGGCGCGCAGCGGATGGTTTTCATCCGACCGCACCATCCGCGAGTATTGCAACGACATCTGGGCGGTGAAGCCGGTGCCGATCACGCCGTCGTAGGGAGCTGGCCTGCCGTAGCCGGCCCTATTCCTGCACGGCGGTGGCGGTCTGCGTCGGCGCCGGCGGAATCGAATGGAGATGGAAATACCGTCTTGACAGGGCGTCGTGGATCGCGCCGAGATCGGCTTCCACCCGGTCCAGCCGCTCGTGCAGGGTGCCGAGATCGAGCGCGCCGAACGACGTGCGCAGCAGGCGGCGGCGGGCATGCTGGGCCGCGGCCAGCGGTCCAGCGTGATTGGGCAGCCCCTTCAGGCAAATGATGATTTCATTGAGGCAGTGATGCACGGTGCGGGGAAATCCGGGGTCCTTCATGACGAAGTCCAGCACCTGGCGGCCCCGGACATGGACCGACGCGCGGCGGCGATATGCCTGATAGGCGGACAGGGTGTTCAATGTTCCCATCCACAGCCGTTCGACCTCCGCCTCGGTGTTGGCCTCCTTGGGCAGCAGAACGGCGGAATTCACGTCGACGATGCGGGTGCTCATGTCGGCGCGTTCGATGTTGCGGCCGAGCTTGATGAACTGATAGGCGACGTCCAGGCTCATCGATCCCACCAACAGGCCGATGATCGACTGACGTCGCTCGATGATCTCGTTGAGAACCTCGAAGCGCGGCAGCCGCCCCTGGGTGGTACGCGCCCCGTTGCGCTGCAGGAAGAGATGCAGCGCATTGATGCGTTCCCAGGTTTCGCCGGGCAGCACCTCGCGGAAGGTTCTGGTGTTCTCGCGGGCATTGCGGATGCACGACACGATGGAGCTGGGGTTGCGTTCATCGAGAATCAGGAAGCGCATGACCGATTCTTCGTCCGCTTTCGCGTAGAGCTCCTGGAACCGGCTGTCCAGTCCCACCACGCTGACCAGGTTGTCCCAGCGGAACGACGCACCCTTGGGCAGGTCCATCACGACCTGCGTCGTCCCGTTGATGAGGCGCGCGGTATTTTCCGCGCGCTCCATGTGGCGGGTCATCCAGTAGAGGTTTTCGGCGACACGGGAAAGCATCAGGCACCCGTTCCGACGTCCACGATCCAGGTGTCCTTGCTGCCGCCGCCTTGCGATGAGTTGACTACCAGCGAGCCCTCGACCATGGCTACGCGGGTCAGGCCGCCCGTCGTGGCATACACCTTGTCGGACTGCAGCACAAAGGGGCGAAGGTCCAGGTGGCGCGGGGCGAGCTGATGTCCCGCCAGGGTGGGCGCAGTGGAAATGTTGATCGTGGGCTGCGCCATGTAGTTGCGCGGATTCGTCTTGATCCGTTCCGCGAACTCATCGCGTTCCTTGCTGCTTGCGCGCGGCCCGATCAACATGCCGTAGCCGCCCGATTCGTTTGCGGGCTTGACCACCAGCTTGTCGAGGTTGGCCAGAATGAAATCGCGCTGGTCGTCGTACATGCACAGATAGCTGGGCACATTGGGAATGATGGGATCCTGGTCGAGGTAATACTTGATGATCTTGGGAACGAAGGTGTAGACGACCTTGTCGTCGGCGACCCCGGCGCCCGGCGCATTGGCAATGCCCACCGTGCCGGCGCGCCACGCGCGCATGAGGCCCGCGATCCCGAGGGCCGAGTCCGGGCGGAACGCCTCCGGATCGAGAAAATCGTCGTCGATGCGCCGGTAGATCACATCCACCGGCGTGAGGCCTGATACGGTCTTCAGGTAGACGACGTCATCCTTGCCCACGATCAGGTCCGAGCCTTCTGCCAGATATGCGCCCATCTGCTGGGCGAGGTAGCTGTGCTCGAAGTAGGCCGAATTGAATATGCCGGGCGTCAGTACCGCCACCACCGGCCGCTCCCCCTGCCGGGGAGCCAATGCGGCCAGCGTGTCGTAGAGGCGGGTCGGATAGTCGTCGACCGGCAGGATGGAACAGGTTTCGAACATTTCCGGAAATAGCCGCTTCATGACATGGCGGTTCTCCAGCATGTAGGAAACCCCGGACGGCACGCGAAGGTTGTCCTCCAGCACATAGATCGTGCCGTCCTTGTCGCGCACCAGGTCGGTGCCGCAGATGTGGGCCCACACCCCAAAACGGGGCGAAATGCCGCGACATTGGGGCCGGAAATTCTTCGAACCGGCCAGCACCTCGATCGGGAAGACCTTGTCGGCGACGATCTTCTGTTCGTTATAGAGGTCATCGATGAAGAGGTTGAGCGCGGTCAGACGCTGCTTCAGCCCGGCGTCGATGCGCGACCATTCCGATTTGGCCATGATGCGCGGAATGATGTCGAACGGCCACGCGCGGTCGATGTTGGCGCCATCGCTGTAGACCGTGAAGGTGATGCCCATGGTCATGATCGCGGCGTCCACCGCCGCGCGCCGCGTATCGAGGTCATCCGGCTTGAGGCGCGCCAGGTAGTCGAACAGCGGTTGGGCAGCCGGCCGCGGCTTTCCGCCAAGACCGATCAGTTCATCGTATGGCCCGTTTCGTTGATAGGCCGGATCCAGGGTGATGGGTAGGCGAGCGGAGTCCATGCCGTGGATGTAGCAGGATGCATGCCTGATGAAGGGGCACGCGTACCGGAGCCACACCGATTCCGCGAACGCGCGGTGGCGCGGGGGGGCCGCTCCCACGGGGGGCGTCGTCCCCGTCGGCCGCCCGATCCGGAGCCGGGATGCCAATTAGCGTTCGACGGGCTCGGGCGTTCCCTTGGCGGGGGATGCGGGCGCGAGCGTCTTGAGCAGGTCGATCGGCACCGGGAACACGATGGTGGATGTCCGGTCCGTGGCGATCTGCGTCAGGATCTGGAGATAGCGCAACTGCATCGCCTCGGGCTGGCGGGCCAGCATCTGCGCCGCCTGCAGCAGGGTCTCCGCAGCCTGCTTCTCGCCGTCGGCGTGGATCACCTTCGCGCGCCGTTCGCGTTCGGCCTCCGCCTGCGCGGCGATGGCGCGAATCATCGACTCGTTGATGTCGACGTGCTTGATCTCGACGTTGGTCACCTTGATGCCCCACGCGTCGGTCTGGGCATCGAGGATTCGCTGCACGTCCAGGTTCAGCCGCTCGCGCTCGGCGAGCATTTCGTCGAGTTCGTGCTTGCCGAGGACCGCCCGCAGCGTGGTCTGCGAGAGCTGGCTGGTGGCGACGAGGAAATCCTCCACCTGGATGATCGCCTTCTCCGGATCGACCACGCGGAAATAGATGACCGCGCTCACCTTGACCGAAACGTTGTCGCGCGAGATCACGTCCTGCGGCGGCACGTCCAGCGTCACCACCCGCAGATCCACGCGCACCATCTGCTGGACGCCGGGGACGATGAGCACCAGGCCCGGCCCTTTGACGCGCCAGAACCGGCCCAGCAGGAACACGACGCCGCGCTCATATTCGCGCAGCACGTGCAGCGACTTGAGGGCGAAGACGGCCGCAACCACAAGGGCCACCGTGCCGAAGCCAAACGGAAAGGCGAAGTCCATGGAACATCCTCCCTGTCAATTCTCGTCGCCGATCGGAACCACCTGCAGGATCAGGTTCTCGACCGCCAGCACGCGTACCCGGGCGCCGGGCTGCAGCGCTTCGCCGCTGCGGGCGCTGCGCACCTGCCAGGTTTCTCCCGCCACGTGCGCCCAGGCGTCGGGGCCGGAGACTGCCGTCACCGTTCCCTGCGCACCGATCAGCGCTTCGCGTCCGCTTACCACGGGCCGCCGGCGGGCGCGCAGCGCAAAGCCGCCGACGCCGAAGATCATCAGCGCGGTGACCAGCGTCAGCGCCGCGATGAACCCGCCGGAAATGCCGAAACCCGGAACTTCCGGCCGGATCAGCATCAGCAGCCCCGCCACCAGCGCGATGAGGCCCCCGAGGCCGACGACGCCGAACGTCGGCAGGAACAGCTCCGCCACCATCAACACGCATCCCAGGAGAATCAGCGCGACCCCGGACCACTCCACCGGGAGCATCTGAAACGCGTACAGGGCGAGGAGCAGGCAGATCGCGCCCGCGATCCCGGGCAGGGCGACGCCGGGGTGGAGCAGTTCGAGGAACAGGCCGTAGATGCCGGCCATCATCAGGAAGGCGGCGACCGGCGGGTTGCCCACCACTTCCAGCAGTTCCGTGCGCCAGCCGGGTTTCACCCGGATCACCGGCGCGCCGGCGGTGTGGAGCGTCACCGCACCCGTGGTCAGCCGGATCACGCGGCCGTCGAGCGCGCGCGCAAGGTCGTCGACACGGGCGGCAATCAGGTCGATCACATGCGCGTCAAGCGCTTCCTGCGCGGACATGCTGCGCGCTTCCCGGACCGCGCTCTCGGCGAACGCCGCATTGCGGCCGTGCAACTGGGCCAGGCTGCGCAGATAGGCCGCGGCATCGTTGACCATCTTCCGGCGTTCGGTGTCGGCGTTGTCCGGCGGCGGCGATTTGCCGGCAGGCGTTCCGCCCGGCAGGCCGCCGATCGCGATCGGCGTCGCAGCGCCGAGGTTCGAGGCCGGCGCCATCGCCGCGATCTGGCTCGCATACAGGATGTAGGTTCCTGCGCTCGCGGCCCGCGCGCCGGACGGTGCAACCCAGGTCGCCACCGGGATCGGCGAGTTCAGGATGGCCTTGATGATGTCGCGCATCGACGAGTCGAGCCCGCCGGGCGTGTCGAGTTCGAACACCAGCAGCTGCGCGTTGCGCCGGCGCGCTTCGTTGAGCCCGTGCAGGAAGTAATCCGCGGCCGCCGGGCCGATCGCGCCGTCGTACTGCAAGACCAGGATCGGTTGTTGTCGTCCCGGCGGCGCGGGCAGCGGCGTTGCGTGCCCTGCGGCTTGCGCACCCCAGCACAACAGCACGCAGGCGGCGACGCGCAGGAACGCCACGAGCCGCGCAGACAGTACCCGAGGCATGCACACTGCCCCTCGCCTCGGCGACGGGATTTTCGGCACGAACATGCCATCGTTCTACGCGCACTGCGCTCCGTCCGCAATCCGTAACCCCGCGATTCCTGCGGGAAGCCCGGCGCCGGCCGGGCGGGGCGTTCCGGGGTCGCCGCACGGGCGGCCGGTTTCACCATCCCGACCGGAAGGCCGGCCGCCGACATTTGCGGAACCTGCACCGGCGCCGCGCGTCGCGCACCGTCATGGCACCTGCAGCGCCAGCGATGCGTATCGCACCGCCCGGCGTTCGTCGGTCCGGGCAAGGGCCCGCAGCACCGCGGCCTTGGACGCCTTCACCGGTTTCCCGCTGTCGGCGTATTCCCGCGCCGTCGCGCGGTCTGCAGCTGCCCATTTCCGCGCTTCCTCGGCCTTGCCCGCATAGAACGCCGCCAGCGACCGGCATCCCACGCCCGCATGCGGCGCGCCGGTCTTGTCCTGTATTTCGGCGGCCTCCGTCGCCACGGGGGTCGCACAAGCGGATGCGGCGAGCCCGCCATAGGTGGCGAGCGAGAAGACCCCCGCGAGAAGATAGTTCGTGTTCGATGCCTCGGATCTTGCGCCGTTCCGCGAGCACGATTCGCCGCGGCGGGAATTTCCGGGAATCCAGTTCTTCCATGGCATGGTCGTTTCCTCCTGAGAGCCGATGTGGCGCGGTCGGTCGCCGCACCGACATTCGATGAACGCAAATGCCGTGCCATCGGCCAACGACCGGTTCGCCCGAAACTCGGCAAGGAGGCCGCGACGTACAATCGAAGCGCGTTGTTTCGCATCGATTCCGCGGAGGCACGCCGTTCTCCTCCGCGTCAGGCCATCCCAGCGACGAGAGGTATTGCATGCCCCATCCCCTTGCCGGCCATCCCGCCCCGCCAACGAGCCTCACCGACATTCCCGCCCTGCTGGCGGCCTACCGCAATGCGCCCGACATCGCCGAGCCCGGCCAGCGCGTGGCGTTCGGCACCAGCGGTCATCGGGGGAGTGCCTTCCTCGGCAGTTTCAACGAGGCGCACATCCTCGCCATCACCCAGGCCATCGTCGAGTATCGCGTCCAGGCGGGCGTCGCCGGCCCCTTGTTCCTGGGGAAGGACACGCACGCCCTGTCCGCGCCCGCCCAGCGGACGGCGATCGAGGTCCTGGCCGCCAACGGCGTCCCGACGCAGATCCAGCGCGAAGACGGGTTCACCCCCACCCCCGTCATCTCGCGTGCGATCCTCGCCGCCAACGCCGCCGACCCGTCGGCCCCGCGGGCCGACGGCATCGTCATCACGCCTTCGCACAACCCGCCCACCGACGGCGGCATCAAGTACAACCCGCCGAACGGCGGCCCGGCGGATACCGACGTCACGGGCTGGATCGAGAACCGGGCCAACGCGCTGATGGCCGAAGGCAACCGCGGCGTCCGGCGCGTCCCGTACGACCAGGCCATGGCGATGCCCAACGTCGCGCAGACCGATCTGATGGCGCCGTACATCGCGGCGCTCGACAGCGTGGTCGACATGGAGGCGATCCGGCGGGCGAAACTGCGCATCGGGGTCGATCCGCTCGGCGGCGCAGCGGTGCGCTACTGGGAGCCGATCGCGCGCCGCTATGGCTTGCAGATCGAGGTGG
The DNA here is from genome assembly GCA_000828975.1 of Burkholderiales bacterium GJ-E10. Lineage (NCBI taxonomy): Bacteria > Pseudomonadati > Pseudomonadota > Betaproteobacteria > Burkholderiales > Burkholderiales bacterium GJ-E10. Next base: position 3,020,427 of record AP014683.1, read on the forward strand.
TCAATCCGAACGTCGATCCCGCCTTCGCGTTCATGCCGCTCGATCATGACGGCAAGATCCGCATGGATTGCTCGAGTCCCTATGCGATGGCCAACCTGGTCGCGCTCAAGGACCGGTTCGACATCGCCTGGGGCAACGATGCCGACGTCGACCGCCATGGCATCGTCACGCCGTCCATGGGGCTGATGAATCCCAATCACTTCCTGGCCGTCGCCATCCACTATCTCCTCACCCACCGCAGGCAATGGTCCGACCGGGCGGCGGTCGGCAAGACGCTCGTGTCGAGCGGTTTGATCGATCGGGTGGTGCAGGGCCTCGGCCGACGGGTCGTCGAGGTTCCCGTCGGGTTCAAGTGGTTCTCGGCGGGACTGCTGGACGGCAGCCTGTGCTTCGGCGGCGAGGAAAGCGCCGGCGCAAGCTTCCTGCGCCGCGACGGCACGGCCTGGACCACCGACAAGGACGGCATCATCCTCGGCCTGCTGGCCGCCGAGATCACAGCCGTCACCGGGAAGGACCCCGGGCGGTACTACCAGGAACTGGCGGCGCGGCACGGGGCGCCCCATTACGTGCGCATCGACACGCCGGTCGATCCGGCGCAAAAGGCGGCGTTCAAGAAGCTGTCGCCGGAGCGCGTGACCGCCGAAACCCTTGCGGGGGAACCGATCACCGCCAAGCTTACGCGCGCGCCGGGCAACGATGCGCCCATCGGCGGCCTCAAGGTCACGACGGCGAATGGCTGGTTCGCCGCCCGGCCGTCGGGCACGGAGGACATCTACAAGCTGTATGCAGAGAGCTTCACCAGCGCGGATCACCTGCGCCGGATCGTCGCGGATGCGCAGCGGCTGGTGGCCGACGCGCTGACTTGACGGCGGCCCCCGGAAGGAATGGTCGCCTCGTCGCGCGGCGCGCCGGGCGCACCGGCCGCACCCCGCTGCTTCGTCGCCTTGTGGCCCGACGCCGCGACGCGCGACGCCCTGGCCGGACTGACGCAAGCCTTGCATGCGGCGAATCCCGGCACCCGGCCCGTCGCCGCAGACAATCTGCATTGCACGCTTGCCTTCCTCGGTGCGATCGAGGCGCCGCGCGCGGCCGGGCTCGCGCGGCGCCTGCATGGGATTGCCGTGCCGCCGCACGCCTGGCATCTCGATCGCCTCGACTGGTTCGCCGCGGCGCGGGTGCTCTGGATCGGCGGCGCCGATGATCCGTTCCTTGCGGCGCTGGCGCAACAGGTTCGCGTCGCGCTCGACGAAGCCGCGATTTCCTATGAGCGCAAGCCGTTCGCGGCGCACGTGACGCTGCTGCGCAACCTGCGGATGCGCCCGGTCCTGGCTGCCTGCCCGCTCGTTTCCTGGATGCTCGGCGCGCCCGCGCTGGCGGTCTCGGAGCGCGATGCATCGGGGGCGCTGCGCTATCGGCGCTGGCCTGCGGGCGATCCGGCGCGCGATCCCGGCGGGTAGCATGGGGGGGCCGACGGAGCCGTCGCCCGCGAATTCCCGCGCAGGGCCTCCCGGCCGAGGTCTTGTGCCGGGGCCGGATTCCGAACGCAGGCAGGCGGCACCACCCCGTTTTTCTGGAGATCTTGTGCGATGACGACATTCCCGAAGGACATCTACGCCGAGCCGGCGGCCATCGATTTCGATACCCTCGCCAACCTGGGGCCGCTGGCCCCGATGGCCGGGATCTGGGAAGGATCCCGCGGCCTCGACGTCAAGCCCAAGGCCGATGGGGCGAAGAAGCAGGCGTTCGTGGAACGTATGGAACTGCAGCCCATCGACCCGCAGACCAATGGTCCGCAACTGCTCTACGGGCTGCGCTATCACACGCACGTCGTCAAGCCCGGCCAGGTCAAGACCTACCACGATCAGGTCGGGTACTGGTTGTGGGAGCCGGCGACGGGAACGATCATCCAGACCTTGACGATTCCCCGCGGGCAGATCGCCATGGCGGTGGGACGGGCCGTCGCCGACGCGCGCGCGTTCGAGCTGGTCGCGACGCGCGGGGCCGAGCACGCGGGCATTTGCGCCAACCCGTTCCTGGATCACGCGTTCCGGACCGTCGAGTACCGCATCCGGGTCACCATCCACGCCGATGGCGCCTGGGAGTACGATGAGGACACCGTGTTGATGATCCACGGGCAGGCGGAACCCTTCCACCACACCGACCGGAACCGGCTGACCCGCATCGGCATGCCGACGCCCAATCCGATGGCCGCCGGGAACCGATCCGGCGCGGCGCCGGTCGCATGAGAGAGGCCACTGCTGCCGGATCGGCGAGGGCTGCCGGGATGGCCGCGCTGGGCAGGCGCCGGGATGGGCCGTCGATGCGAAGCCGAGGGAGGTTCTCATGAAGCGCCGATTCGCCGTGGTGATCGCTGCCGGCACCCTGCTCGCCGCGTGCGGCGGGCATCGTCACAAGGACGTATCCGTCGACTTCCTGCTGAAGGACGAGCAGGTGTTGCGGGACGAGATGGTCTGGTGCGGCAAGCAGGCCGAACCGGAGAACATCGAGGGATGCCGCAACGCCGCCGAGGCGGTGGCGATCGATAGCGATCTGGCGTCGACGGTGCCCGAGCCCTTGCCGAACAAGGGGTCGGAGTTCTTCAAGGCGGTTGCCGATGCCGAAGCGGCGCAGGAAGGCGTGCGCGCGGCGGAGGCGGAACTCCAGGGCGATCAACGGCGGCTCGACGACGCCGAGCGCGCGCTGCAGGCGCTCGGTGCCGGCGGGGGCGGCGACCCGGCGCAGGTGCGCGCGGCGAAGCGCGAGCTGCGCACCTGGCAGGACGCCGTTGCCCACGACCGGACCGAGCTGGCGCGGCTCAATACGGCGATTTCGGCGGTGCCGCCGGACGCGTCGGCGAAGGTGCGCGACGAAGCATCGTGGTGCGCGGAACGGAACCAGCGTATCGGCCTGGCGGGCGGCGGGAAGCAAGGCGACGCGACGTCCTGCGCCGCGGTGCCGGCGCCGCCCGGCGCGCCCTGATCGCGGCGGGCGCAACAGCCCGCACGGCGGTGTCATACTCGCGGCCTTCGTGCAACCCGCTACGACCGGAAAGAGCCCGTCATGAACCATCGCAAGACCGTTGCCATCACGTCCTCGTGGGGCGAAACCATCGGCTATTCGCGCGCGATCCGCGCCGGGCAGCTGATCTTCGTATCCGGAACCACGGCGAGCGGCCCCGACGGCAAGGCGCTGCATTCGGGCGATGCGGGCGCGCAGGCGCAGGTGATCCTCGAGCGGATCGTCGCGGCGCTGGCCGAACTCGGGGCCGGCCCCGAGCACGTCGTCGAGACCCGCATCTACCTGACGGACATGAAGAACTGGGAAGGCGTGGGGCGCGCCCACGGCGCGGTGTTCCGCGACGTGCGGCCGGCCACGACCATGGTGCAGGTCGGCCCGCTGATCGCGCCGGATCTCCTGGTGGAGATTTCCGCCGTCGCGTCGCTGGCGTCCGGCGAGGGCTGAGTCTCGTCCCCGCCGCGCGCAGGGACGGGGAAGCCGTTCCGCCGCGCCGGGTCTTAGCGGGGTAGTTCGTACTGCTGCTCGCGGATGAGCCGGAGCAGCGCATCGACCGCGTCGGCATCGAACTTGACGCCCCGCTGGTTCTGGAGTTCCTTGAGCCCCGCCTCCAGGCCGAGGGCCGGCCGGTATGGCCGATGGGAGGCCATCGACTCCAGGACGTCGGCCACGGCGAGGATGCGCGCTTCCGGCAGGATGTCTTCGCCGCGCAGGTTGCGCGGGTAGCCGCTGCCGTCCAGGCGTTCGTGGTGCTGGCGGATGATGTCCGCGATCGGCCAGGGGAAGCGTACGTCCTTGAGGATCTCGTACCCGCGCTCGACGTGGGTCTTCACGAGCTCGTATTCGACCGCGGTGAGGCGGCCCGGCTTGGACAGGATTTCCACCGGCACGCCGATCTTGCCAATGTCGTGGACCATGCCGGCAAGCTGCAGCACGCGGCACTGTTCCGCGGAATATCCCAGTTCCCGGGCGATGTCCCCGGCGATGATCCCCGTACGGCGCTCGTGGCCCGCGGTGTACGGGTCGCGCTGTTCCACCATGTTGGCCACCGCCGCCAAGGTCGCCAACATCGATTGTTCCAGTTGCGCGACGTAGTCGGCGACGCGCGCTTCCGCCTGTTTGCGCTGCGTGATGTCGAGCAGGAATGCGAAATAGAGGTCCTCGGGGGTCGTCGTGTGGGTGACGGCAATCTCCACCGGCCACGGCGAGCCGTCTTTGCGCCGATGCATGGTCTCGAACCGGTCGTGGCCGCGCTCCTTGATCCGCGCGATGTGCGCGGCGACCTCCCCATGGGTTTCCTTTGCTTCGAGATCGCTGATCCGCATCGCCAGCAGTTCGTCGCGGCGGTATCCCGACAGTTGGACGTAGGCGTTGTTGACCTCGGCGATCCGGCCGTCCTCCGACCGGATCAGCAGGAACCCCTCGATCGTCGTTTCCAGGACGGCCCGATAGCGCGCCTCGCGGCGTTCGAGTTCGGTCGAGGCATTCCTGCCGGCCGTGACGTCTTCCGCGAAGAGCACCACGCCGCCGATGGTCCGGGAACTGGTGTACCAGGGCCGGATCTCCCAGTCCACCCATTGCACCGACCCGTCCCGGCGGTCGAACCGGCTGTTCTTCTCGTGGATCGTTTCCCCTTCCAGGGCGCGCCGATGGACGTCCCGCCACGCGTCGGAAATCTCCGGAAACACGTCGTAATGGGAGCGCCCCACCACCGCCGCGGCGTCCAGCCCGTAGTCGTCGATCCAGCGCTTGCTCGCGGCGAGGTAGTGCATCTCGCGAGCACGAAACGCTATCATTCCTCACTGCATCTTTCGGAACCGCCATGGATGATTTGCATCTCGGGGTGATCGGCAATTGCGCGATCGCCGCGCTCGTCGACCCCCACGGCAGCATCGTCTGGGGCTGTTTCCCCCGCTTCGATGGCGACCCCGTGTTCTGCCGCCTGATCGATGGCCGGAGCGGCGACGTGCCCCAAGCGGAGTGCGACGATGCCGACGCCCGTTTCGACGGCAGCTTCACGATCGAGCTCGTCGATCAGGTGCGTTGCGAGCAGGCCTATCTGACCAATTCGGCCATCCTGCGGACGGTGCTGAGGGACCGCGCCGGCAACACCGTCGAAATCACCGACTTCGCGCCGCGCTATACCCAAGGCGAGCGGATCCATCGGCCGTCGATGCTGGTGCGGCGCATCGTGCCGCTGTCGGGGCGACCCCACATCCGGGTCCGGCTTCGCCCGCGTTTCGAGCATGGCATGGTGCGGCCCGAAATCACCCGTGGCAGCAACCATATCCGCTACGTCGGCCCGTCGCAGAGCCTGCGCCTGACCACCGATCTGCCGGTCTCCTATGTGGTCGAGGAGCGCGCGTTCCTGCTCGACGGACCGGGGACGCTGATCTTCGGCAGCGACGAGAGCCCGGAGTCGGGGATCGAGTCCGTTGCGCGCGACTGGTTCGAGCGCACCCAGACGCATTGGCGGGGCTGGGTGCGATCGTTGTCGGTGCCGTTCGAGTGGCAGGACGTGGTGATCCGGGCCGCCATCACGCTCAAGCTCTGCAATTTCGAGGAGACCGGGGCGATCGTCGCGGCGTTGACGACGTCGATTCCCGAGGCGCCGGGCACCGGGCGCAACTGGGATTACCGGTATTGCTGGGTGCGCGACGCGTATTTCGTGATCCAGGCCCTCAACCGGCTGGGCGACACCCGGACGATGGAGGGATACATCGGTTTCGTCGGCGACATCGTCGACGAGATGGGGGACTCCGACCTGCAGCCCGTGTTCGGCGTCACGCGCGCCCGGGATCTCGACGAGCGGGTGGCGGAAGCCCTGCGGGGCTATCGTGGCTTCGGGCCGGTGCGGATCGGCAACCAGGCCTACCGGCAGGTGCAGAACGACGTCTACGGCAGCATCGTGCTCGCCTCGACCCATGCGTTCTTCGATCAGCGTCTCGTGCTCGCGGATCAGGAGCGCTTGTTCGCCCAGCTCGAGGCCGTGGGCCGTCGCGCCGCGCTCGATTTCGCCAGCCCGGATGCCGGGCCGTGGGAACTGCGCCACGTTGCGCGCGTACATACGTTTTCCAGCGTGATGTGCTGGGCCGCCTGCGATCGCCTGGCGCGGATCGCCGCGCGCATCGGCAAGGAGGATCGCAGCCGGTATTGGCGGGAGCAGGCCGACGCCATGCATGGGGTGATCGTCGCGCGCACCTGGAACGACTCGATGCAAAGCTTCGTCTCGACGTTCGACGGCGACGACGTGGATGCGACGCTCCTGCTCCTCCACGAGCTCGACTTTCTGGCCGCCGACGATCCGCGTTTCGTCCGGACCGTCGAGGTGGTCGGCAGCCGGTTGGCGCGCGGCGACTTCCTCTACCGCTATGACAGCGACGACGGCTTCGGGCGGCCCGAGACCGCGTTCGTGATCTGCGCCTTCTGGTACATCAATGCGCTGGTGACCATCGGCCGCAAGGCGGAGGCGCGGACCTTGTTCGAGCGCATCCTGGCCCATCGCAATCCGCTCGGCCTGCTGTCGGAGGACATCCATCCGACGACCGGCGAACTGTGGGGCAACTTCCCGCAGACCTATTCGATGGTCGGCCTGATCGGCGCCGCGGTGCGCATCAGCGTTTCCTGGGAGGATGCATTCTGATGGGCGATGCGCCCCGGGGCGACGTTCCGACGCGGTTTCCGCCGCGCGAGACCGCGTGGTTTTTCGATATCGACGGCACGCTCGCGGAGATGATGCCGACCCCCGAGATGGTGCAGGTCGCCCCGGGGATCGCCGAGCGGCTGACGATGCTGTTCGGGGTGTCGCAGGGCGCGGTCGCCGTCGTGAGCGGCCGCTCGCTGGCGTCGATCGACGCCCTGCTCGCCCCCCTCGTTTTGCCGGCCTCGGGGCAGCATGGCGCGCAGCGCCGCAATGCGGACGGCGCGGTGCGCGCTGCCGGCGCGGCGACCGCATCCTTGGCGGCGGTGCGGCAGCGGATCGCGGCGTGGGTGGGCGAGAACCCCTTGGTTCGCGTCGAGGACAAGGGGCATGCGATCGCCATCCATTACCGCGCGGCGCCGGAGTTCGCCGATGCGGTGCAAGGCTTCGCACAGGATCTGGCGGCGGCGGACCGCAATCTCCGCACCCAGCCGGGCAAGATGGTGGTCGAAATCCTCGACGCCGCACACGACAAAGGGGCCGCGATCCGGGCGTTTCTCGCCGAGCCGCCGTTCCGCGGCCGCCGTCCGGTGTTCATCGGCGACGATCTCGGCGACGAACCCGGATTCGAGGCGGTCAATCGCGCTGGCGGCGTGTCGATCAAGGTCGGGACCGGGCCGACCGCCGCGCAATACCGGCTGCCGGACGTGCAGGCGGTGCAGGCCTGGCTGGCGGCGCTCGTCGCGTAACGGCCGGGCGGCGCCCGCCGTACTGCTCCTGCAGGTCCGTTGCCCGGCCGCGCGCCGCCGTCAGTAGCGCAGCCGCCCGGCGGTGGACGATGCCGAGCGGATCGGAATCACCGTCGAGCCGCTGCCGCGGCTTCCCGACAGCACGCGCCGGCGCATCCGCATGCCGGCGGCGTCGAGCAGCATGCGACCCGCCCATCGATAGACGTTGAATTCCTGGATCAGCGCGCGCATCAGACGCATGCGCGCGCGCTGTTCGGGCAGCGGCATTTCGAGCGCGACGTGGAGCGCCATCGCGCACTGGTCGATGTCGTACGGGTTGACGATCAGCGCCTCCGGCAGTTCGCGCGCGGCACCCGTGAACCGGCTCAGCACCAGCACGCCGCGCTCGTCGTCGCGGCAGGCCACGAATTCCTTCGCGACCAGGTTCATGCCGTCGTGCAGGCTGCTCACGTAGCAGACGTCGGCGGCGCGATAGTGCCGGTATACCGACTCGGGATCATGGTGCTCGACCTTGAGCAGGATCGGCGGCGGTCCGTCGCCCGCGAACCGCGCGTTGATCCGCGTCGCCAGCGCGCGGACCTGCACTTCGAAGGCCTCGTATTCCGGAATGCTCGAACGCGACGGCGCGGCGATCTGGATGAAGGTGAACTTGCCGATCCATTGCGGCTCGATTTCCAGCAGGCGCTCGACGGCACGAAAGCGCTCGATGATGCCCTTGGTGTAATCGAGCCGGTCGACGCCGATGCCGACCAGGTGCTGGGCGGGCAGGCCGTTCTTGCGGCGGATCTCGGCGCGGCAGCTCTCCACGGGATCCCGGCGCGCTTCGGGCGCGGGCGGCCATTCGATCGAGATCGGGTAGCGCTTGACGGCCGTCTGCTTGCCTCCGTACGACACGGTGAGGGTCTCGCGGTCCACGCGCGCCTCGATCGAGCGCTCGACCGTGTCGACGAAATTGTTGCAGTGGAACTGGGTGTGAAAGCCCAGGATGCTGCTCCCCAGCAGGCCGTCGACGATTTCCGCCTGCCAGGGGCAGATCGCGAACGATTCGGGGTTGGGCCAGGGAATGTGCCAGAAGGTGATGATCGTTGCATCCGGCATGCGCTCGCGGATCATCCGCGGCAGCAGGGCGAAGTGGTAGTCCTGCACCAGGACGATCGGGTTCGGCCCCTTGGCCTCTTCCGACACCGCACGCGCGAACTTCTGATTGACCGCGACGTAGTGTTCCCAGTCGGAGCTGCGGAACACCGGACGTACGTGGGCGATGTGGCAGAGCGGCCACAGCCCTTCGTTGGAGAATCCGAGGTAATGGCCCGCCTCTTCTTCCGGCGTGAGCCAGATGCGGCGGATCTGGTACGCGGGCTGGCCCGGCGGCACCGCCACCCGGTCGTGCTTGTCGACGACTTCGCGGTCGGCGGGCCCTGCGCCGTGCGCGATCCAGGTACCGGAACAGGCGCGCAGCACCGGCTCGAGCGCGGTGACGAGGCCGCTGGCCGGGCGGCGCACTTCGATGCCCTGTTCGCCGTGGACATGGATGTACGGCTCCCGGTTGGAGACCACGATGATCTCCTGGTCGCGCAGGTCGTCGCGCAGGATCTGCCGCAGCATTTCCGGCGTCCACGACACCTGGCTGTCGTCGCGAAGCTGGATTTCGGAACGCACGTCGCGCATCAGCTGGCGCAGATCGCGCTCGATCGGACGCAACTCCGGGATCGTGATGCGCTCCGCCGGGCGCAGCAGCCCCTCTCCGCGCAGCAGCGCGCGCGTGCCCTGCACCAGGCCGCGCCAGCTCAATTCCGCGACGATCACCGTGACGATGGAAATGACGGTGCCCAGGGCGATGAAGAAGTAGAACAGATACCGTTCGGTTTGCAGGCTGCGCTTGCGGATGAAGCTCGTGTCATGCACGAGGATGAGCTGTCCGAGGGGCTGGCCCTTGGCGGCGACCGGCAGTACCGAAATGTGGAAGGTGCCGTTCGGCGTGGTCAGCTCGCGTTCGGCCGAAATCTGGAACCGGTCCAGGTCCGAGCAGACGACTGACTTGGGAAACGTGCGTGTCGCCAGGATCGGCGATTTCGAATCGGGACAGAACCCGATCGCCGCGAGGCGCTGGTCCTGGGTGATGCGATTGAAATAGGCCACGATGCGGCCGCGCGACCCGATCTTGAGGTCTTCCTGCAGCGGGTCCTCCATCGTGTTGGCGATCAGTGCCGCGCGGACGTCCAGGTCGTGGACGAACCACTGCAGCGTCAGGGAATCCGCGAGCGGCACGACCGCATACGCGATCGCGGCAAGCGTGATCGCCAACGGAACGATGAAGCGTAGAGAAAATCGCACGCGCACTCCTTTTTGCCGTTCGAGGAACGGCGAAACGTCGTTGCGTTTCGTCGAGGCCGCGTCTCCGCCAGTCGCGCGATGTCGTCGATGCGGTCGGGTCGCGGTGACGCGGTTCGTGTCGAGGGAAAAACCGGAGAGGACGGGATTTTACCAAAGAGTTCGAGCGGACGCGATCGACGGCGGCCGCTGCGCGCTCGCCGTAAATTCGATAATATTCGAACTATGGAACCAATGAATGCCGTCGAACTCTTCGCTGCGCTCGGTCACGAGTCGCGGCTCGCGATCTTCCGCCTGCTCGTCGAGGCCGGACCGGACGGCGCCCATGCGAGCACGATCGGAGGGCAGCTCGACATTCCTGCTGCGACGCTGTCGTTCCACCTGGCCCATCTCAGCCGGGTGGGACTGATCCGCGGCGAAAGGGAGAGTCGGTTCATCCGCTATGCCGCAGCGTACGACACGGTGGATGACTTGATCGCCTTTGTCACGCACAACTGTTGCCGGGGCAAGGCGTGCCTGCCGAAGACCCGGCGGGCGGGTCGTGCGGCGTCCGCCAAGGCCACTGCCAAGACGGTCGGCAGGACCGCCGCCCGGGGGCGGATCAAGACCCCGCTCAAGACTCCGATCAAGACCCGTACCGCGAAGGACAAGGCATGAGCGAATGCAAGACGGTCCTGGTGCTCTGCACCGGCAATTCCTGTCGATCCCAGATGGCGGAGGTCCTGCTCAATCACGAGTTTGCGGGGCGGGTGCGCGCGATCTCGGCGGGCACCCGCCCGCAGCCCAAGGTCGCAGAAGGCGCGCTCGAAGCGCTGCGCCGGGCGGGCCTGCCAACGGCGGGGCTGCTTCCGAAGGACGTCGATGCCGTGATCGGGGAGCCGATCGATCTGGTCGTGACCGTATGCGACAACGCCAAGGAGACCTGTCCGGTGTTCCCGCGTCCGGTGCCGCGGATCCATGTTCCGTTCCACGATCCGCATGGCGAACCGCTGGAGAGTTTTCTGCGCGTGCGCGACGACATCCGGGCCCGCCTGGTCCCGGCGGTCCGCGCGGCACTCGGTTGGTAAGGAGTCGTCATGTCCCAATCGTGTGCGGCCGCGTGCGCGCCGGCGAAGGCGCCGATGAGCATGTTCGAGCGCTATCTCTCGATCTGGGTGGCGCTGTGCATCGGCGCCGGCATCGTCCTGGGCCGCATGGCTCCGGACTGGTTCCAGGCCATCAGCCGGTTCGAGGTCGCGCAGGTCAACATTCCGGTGGGCGTGCTGATCTGGGTGATGATCATCCCGATGCTGGCCAAGGTGGATTTCGGCGCCTTGCATGAAGTCCGTCGGCACGTACGGGGAATCGCGATCACTCTGGCGGTGAACTGGCTGGTCAAGCCGTTCTCGATGGCATTGCTGGGCTGGGTCTTCGTGCGCCATCTCTTTGCGCCGCTGCTGCCGCCGGGGCAGATCGACAGCTACCTCAGCGGCCTGATCCTGCTGGCTGCGGCGCCCTGCACGGCGATGGTCTTCGTATGGAGCCGGCTGACCGGCGGCGATCCGCTGTTCACGGTTTCCCAGGTGGCGTTGAACGACACCATCATGGTGTTCGCGTTTGCGCCGATCGTCGGGCTGTTGCTGGGCGTCTCGGCGATCGCGGTGCCATGGAGCACCCTGCTCGCGTCGGTGATCCTCTACGTCGTGATTCCGCTCGGTCTGGCCCAGGCCCTGCGCCGACGGCTGCTCGTGCGTGGCGCGGCGCACTTCGATGCCGCGCTCCAGCGCATCGGCGCCGGGTCGATCGCCGCATTGCTGGCCATGCTGGTGCTGCTGTTCGCGTTCCAGGGCCCGGCGATCGTTGCGCAGCCGCTGGTGATCGCGCTGCTGGCCGTTCCGATCCTGATCCAGGTGTTCTTCAACGCGGCGCTGGCGTACTTCCTCAATCGCGCCGTCGGCGAACGGCACGATGTCGCCGGACCGTCAGCGTTGATCGGCGCGTCCAACTTCTTCGAACTCGCCGTGGCGGCCGCCATCGGCCTCTACGGATTCCGGTCGGGCGCCGCCCTGGCGACGGTGGTCGGGGTGCTGATCGAGGTGCCGGTCATGCTGCTGGTCGTCCGGGTTGTGAACCGCTCGAAGGGCTGGTATGAAATGCGTCGATCGCCCGGCGCCGCGTAACCGATGGCGGGCGATGGCGGGCGAAGGCGGGCGACGGGCGGCGACGGGGGGCGCATGAACGAAACGATCCGCTTCGCGGTGGGGGAAACGTCTTTGGGCGCGGCGCTCGTCGCCTGCACCGACGCGGGCATCGTCTCGCTGGCATTCGGCGATGACCGTGCCGCACTCGTTGCCGAGCTGCGACAGCGGTTTCCGATGTCGCAGCCGATCGAAGACGGCGCCGGCATTGCGCGCATCGCGGCGCACGCGCTCCGTTTCGTCGAGGCGCCCTGGAGCGGCGACCTCGACCTCCCGCTCGACCTGCAGGGCACCGGATTCCAGTTGCAGGTCTGGCAGGCGCTGCGCGCGATTCCGCCGGGGCGGACGGCGAGCTACACCGACATTGCCCGGTCCATCGGCCGGCCCGCGGCTGCGCGTGCGGTCGCGCGGGCCTGCGGCGCCAATCCGGTGGCGGTGCTCGTGCCCTGCCATCGCATCGTCCGGCGGGACGGGTCGCGTTCCGGCTATCGCTGGGGCGCGGAACGCAAGCGGCGGCTCCTCGAGCGCGAAGCCGCCGCCGTAGCGGGACCGGCCTACTGCCGGCCTTCGATCGGATTGCCGTAGAGCGGACGCGCGCCGAAGTGCGTGCTGACCGCGTACGCGAGGCCGCAGGCCACCAGCACCGGCAGGGTCAACTGGAACTGGTTGGTCATTTCCAGCACGATGACGATCGCCATCAGCGGGGCGTGCGTGACGGCCGCGAGCACCGCGGCCATGCCGATGACCGCAACCACCCGCGGGTCGGCGACCAGGGTCGAAGCGATGTGCGGCGTGATGCAGGCCATCAGGTAGCCGCTGGTCGCGCCGACGAAGAGGGTCGGCGTGAACACCCCGCCGATCGCGCCCGATCCTGCGCTCAGGACCGTCGCGACCACCTTGGCCGCGAAGATCACCGCCACCCAGGCCCAGGGCGAGCCGCCTTGCAGCACGGTCGACACCACGCTGTAGCCGTTGCCCCAGACTTCCGGCACCGCGGCCGAAAGCAGGCCGACCAGCAGGCTGCCCAGCCCGAAACGGGCCGGCAGGGACGGTGCGAGCGCGGCGAAGATCGCACGGGAGCGTTCCAGCACCGAAAGCAGCATCCACCCGATGCCGCCGCACACGAGGCCGGCCAGGATGGCGATCCCGATGCTGGCCGGCGCGAGCGCGACCGCCGGCATCTCATAGAGCGGCCGCGGCTCGACGAACCAGTAGATCAGTCCGCTGGACGTCGCCGCCGCGAGCAAGACCGGAGCCACGGTATTGCGGGCGAGGAAGCCCAGCGCCAGTTCGAGCACGAACACGACCCCGGCGATCGGCGCATGGTATGCCGCGCCGATGCCCGAGGCGATGCCGCAGATGAGGAGCGCATCGCGGTGCTCGGCGGAAAACGGGAAGCGCCGCGCCAGCAGGGAGGCGAACCATGCGGCGAGCTGCACCATCGCGCCCTCGCGGCCGATCGAGGCGCCGGTACTCACCGAAAGCAGGGACGAAACGCTGCGCACGAAGGTCGCGCGGTCGTTGAGAGCGACGGTTCCCTGGCGCGCGGCGTCGATGTAATCGATGTTCTCGGCGCCGGCCGGCCCGCGCGCCGCCCAGCGCAGCCCCCAATGGAGCACGAGGCCGGCCATCAGTCCGCCGGCTGTCACCACCAGGGCCCGATGCCAGGGCGCGAGCGCCGTGGCCGCCGCGACCAGGCTGCCGCCGACGCCGGTCAGCGCGGTGGCGATGACGTTGATCGCCGCACGGAACAGCAGCGCGGCGGAGGCGGCCAGGGCGCCGGTGACGACTGCCGCCGGCCAGAGATAGACGGATGCCGGGAGCCGGAACGGCCGCATCGCGCTATGGCGCCGTGCCGGCCACCGGCGCGGTCGCCCGGTATGCGCCCTGCAGCGCGAGCATCCACCCGGGGTATTCGGCCGGCAGCGCGCTGACCGCATCGAGCGCCTGCAGCTCCTCGGCGTCGAGAGTGAGTTCGGCTGCGGCGAGGTTGTCGCGCAGTTGCTCGACGGTCTTCGCGCCGACGATGACCGTGGTCACATCCCGCTGTGCGAGCAGCCACGCCAGGGCGATCCGGGCGATCGAAACGCCCCGCCGCTCGGCCATCGGCCGCATGGCGTCGATGCATGCAAACGCCCGCGTTTCATCGACCGGCGGGAATGCGCGCTGGGCGCGCCGGCTGCCGTCCGGCCCCTGGCCATCGCGGGAGAACTTGCCGCTGAGCAGGCCGCCCGCGAGCGGGCTCCAGACCATGAGGCCCAGTTGCTGATCGCGCAGCAACGGCAGCAGCTCGCGCTCGATGTCGCGCCCGGCAACCGTGTAATACGCCTGCACGCTGACGAAGCGGCTCCAGCGGTTGGCGTCGGAGATCGCTAGCGCCTTCATGACCTGCCAGGCGGCGAAATTGGACACGCCGACGTAGCGCACCTTGCCGGAGCGGACCAGGTCGTCGAGCGTCGCCAGCGATTCTTCCAGGGGCGTCAGCGGGTCGAAGCCGTGCAGCTGGTAGAGGTCGATGTGGTCGACCTGCAGGCGGCGCAGGCTGGCGTCGACTTCGTTCATCAGGTGGTACCGCGATTGGCCGCGCCCGTTCGGCAGCTCGTTCATGACGCCGGTCGCCTTGGTGGCGATCACCAGTTCGTCGCGCGGCAGGCCGAGCGTGTGCAACGCCTCGCCGAGGAGCGATTCCGACTGGCCGTGCGAATAGACGTTGGCGGTGTCGAAGAAGTTGACGCCGGCGTCGAACGCCGTCTTGACGATCTCGTTGACGGCGCTGCGCCCGAGGCTGCCCATGACCTTCCAGAACCCGGCACCGCCGAAGGTCATGGTGCCGAGGCACATTTCGGATACGTAGAGGCCGGTGCGGCCCAGCAGGCGATATTTCATCATGTTCATCCCCTTCTCCCGGGAAAGCCGTACTGTACCCGTAGCGCTTACGATTGCGGCGGTTCGGCGGCGTTCCCGCGGGTGGCGGGTTTCGATTGCAACGAGGAGCGGAGATGTCCCAGGTGACGTTGAAAGGAAGCTGTCTGTGCGGTGCGGTCGCGTTCGAGATCGAGGGCGATGCGCGGCACTTCTACCATTGCCACTGTTCGCGTTGCCGGAAGTCCACCGGTACCGGCCATGCGACGAACTTGATGCTGATGAGTGCCCAGGTGACGTTCACCAGCGGAGAATCGCTGTTGCGGTCCTTCAAGCCGCCGCAGGCGCAGCGCTTCACCCGGCAGTTCTGCGGCAACTGCGGCAGCCCGGTGCCGCGTTACGTGCCGGAGATGGGCTTCGCGCTCGTCCCCGCCGGGTCGGTCGACAGCGAGATTCCGCTGACGCCGCAGGCGCGCATCTACTGGGATTCCCGGGCGGCGTGGTCCTGTGGCGACGAGCCCCTGCCGCGGTTTGCCGAGGGGCCGCAGTCCGAGCGGCGATGATCGGACGCGAAGGAGGGACACCATGCGTAGCGTTCTGATTCCGCTTGCGGAAGGGTTCGAAGAGATCGAGGCGGTCTGCGTCATCGACGTGTTGCGCCGGGCGGGCATCGAGGTCGTCACCGCCGGCCTGCGGCCGGGGCCGGTCACGGCGTCGCGCCGGGTCGTCGTGGTTCCGGATGCCACGCTGGACCAGGCGATGACGCGGGATTTCGACATGCTGGTGCTGCCCGGCGGCGGGCCGGGCGTCGAAAACCTGCGCGCCGACCCGCGGATCCGGCGGCTGCTGGAGCGATATCTGCAGCCGGACCGCTCGGTCGGCGCGATCTGTGCGGCGCCGACCATTCTTGCCGCAACCGGCCATCTCGCGGGACGGCAGGCGACCAGCTACCCCTCGGCGCGCGGGCCGGTCGCCGCCGCCGCGGCGGCGTATCGGGAGGACGCGGTGGTCGTCGACGGCAATCTCGTCACTTCGCGGGGGCCGGGAACGGCGATCGCTTTCGGTCTGGCGCTGGTCGAGATGCTGGCCGGCCGCAGCCGGCGCGACGAGGTCGCGGCCGGGCTCGTGCTGGCGGGGAGCGGCACCGGGACATGATCGCCGAACTGGAGCGTCGTTATCCGGTCCTGGCGGAACTGCCCGCGACGGCGCGGGGCGAACTCTCGCGGACGCTGCGCTGGCTCGAGCTGCCCGGAAACGCGATGGTGTTCGACGAGCGGCAGGCCTGCACCGGCTTCCCCCTGGTGGTCCGCGGCGCGGTGCGGGTGAGCAAGCTGGCGCCGAACGGGCGCGCCATCACGCTGTACCGCGTCGCCCCCGGAGAAAGCTGCATCATCACCACGAGCTGCCTGCTGGCGTCGAGCGCCTACAACGCGCGCGGGCAGACGGAAGGACCGACCGCGCTGGCTCTCGTGCCGGGAGCGGTATTCGACGCCTGGCTGGCCGAACCGCCGTTCCGGCGATTCGTCTTCGGGCTGTTCGCCGACCGCATCGCCGATCTCATGCAATTGGTCGAGGCGGTGGCGTTCCGCCGCCTCGACCAACGCTTGGCGGCCCTGCTGCGGGAGCGCGGCCCGACCGTGCTCGCGACCCATCAGCAACTTGCCGACGAACTGGGCAGTGCGCGCGAGATCGTGAGCCGTCTGTTGAAGCACCTGGCCGACGACGGCGCGATCGTCGTTCGCCGGGAGCGGATCGACGTGCTGGACGCCGACGTCCTGCGGCGGTGGGCCGATGGATCACCGTAATCCGGGACGGCGCCGGGTTTCCGCACGCCGCGGTGATGAAGGTCACAGACCTGCCTGATCGACCGTGGTGCAATGGGGGTGTCGGCCGGGTGGCCGGCGATCCGACAAGAATGGGAGGTCGTCGTGAAGATCAATGAAGGCGGTTTCGATCGGGTGTTGCGGATCGTGGTCGGTGGGGTGCTGGTGGCACTGGCGTGGAAGGGAACGATCGGCGTCTGGGGGTGGATCGGCGTCGTTCCGCTGGTGACCGGCGCGATCGGGTTGTGCCCGCTGTACAGCGTCCTGGGAATCAGCACCTGCCCGATGAGGAAGGCGGGCTAGGGAACCTCCGCATATCCTGCTGCGCGTGCCCGTCTTGCGCCTGCGGTGCTCGCGGTACTGCTCGTACCGGTCCGCTCCTCGGCGCGATTTGGGCCCGCTCGCGACGGTTCTGCGGCGGTTCCTTCGCGTCGACTCAGAACGGATCTGCGGCGAAGCCGAGCGTGAACAGGATGATGATGAGCACGAAGGGCATGCTGCGGAAGGCGACCGTCCGGGTGTAGGGGTAGCCTTTCCAGTACAGGTAGCCCCATACGATCAGCAGCACCGCGATCGTCGGGCCGCCGATCCAGAACTCGACGTCTTGGGAAGTCCAGGGCGTGGGGTGTTGGGAGAGCATGGCAAGGGGGACCGGAGGTGGTGGATAAAGCCGGATTCTGCGGCGAAATGCGCACCGCGCAATCCACCCCGTTCCGGGTACCCCGGACGAATAGGGAGACCAGGGAGATACGAAATGCCCTACAGCAGGCCTGCCGTACGCCCCCGCATCCGCTTCCCGAAAAGAAAAAGCGCGGGCGATTTCTGCGCCCGCGCCTTTCGTGCGTCGCGTTTAGCGCGCGCTCTTGGCAATCGTCAGTGCCAACACGGCGAAAACGGCGATCCCTCCGAAAAGCGTAACGATCCAAACCATGAAACACCTCCCCTGTCGTGGTTGATGGGCGCGGAACGCCCGGATTCCGGAAACAAGCAACCATGCGCCGGGAACGTTTCCCCTGCGCCAGACGGCACGGTCGTATTGTTCCTGATTTTTGGGCGATTGTACCCATTTTGTCCTGCCGGGCAAGGGTTGCGGCCATGGCCGTCAAGGTCGGCCGGCGCGGCGGCGCATGTTCCGCCGTACGGGCGCAACGGTGGACGGGCCAAGGCTTTCGGCGTAGTGTCGCCCCATGAAAGCAAAGGCCGAATCGTACAAATCGGAGTTGCGCCGCCTGCAGATCGAGCTGGTTCGTGCGCATCGGCACACCATTGCGCACGGACAGCGCATTCTTGTGATCTTCGAGGGGCGCGATGCCGCCGGCAAGGATGGGACGATCAAGCGCATCGTCGAGCATCTGAGTCCGCGCGACACGCGCGTGGTGGCGCTGAGCAAGCCGTCGGACCACGAAGTGGGCCAGTGGTACTTCCAGCGGTACGTTGCCCACCTCCCCTCCGCCGGGGAATTCGTTCTGTTCAACCGGAGCTGGTACAACCGGGCCGGCGTGGAGCGGGTGATGGGTTTCTGCACCGAGGCCGAAACCGAAACCTTCCTGCATGGCGTCGTGCCCTTCGAGCGGATGCTCGGGCAGGCAGGGATCCAGGTGATCAAGTACTACCTGGACATCAGCCGCGACGAGCAGGCCAAGCGGCTGAAATCCCGCGCTTCGGACCCGCTCACCCAATGGAAGTCGAGTCCGGTCGACGCCGCGGCACCGGGACACTGGGATGACTACTCCCGCGCGCGCGATGAAATGTTGCGCCGCACCCACGACCGGGCGGCGCCCTGGGTCATCGTCCGGGCCGACGACAAGAAGCTGGCGCGGCTCAATGTCATCCGCGATCTCGCGCGCCGGATCGAATGGCCGGACAAGGCGAAGAACCTGCCGGAACCCGACGAGCGGGTGGTGTTCGAATACCGGCCCGGCCGCGCGAACCGCCTCGCGAAATGACCGCGGCGCCGCGACGCGCGGCGCACCCCCGAGGGGGAAGTGATGGTGGCGCTAGCCTTCGCTGCGCGCCGCGTCACGCGATTTCTTCGGCGCCGCCCGCTTGCGCGCCGGAGGCATGAACCAGTCCCGCTGTTGCGCCGTATCGTCGAGCTGCTGCGCAATGCGTCCGCAGACCAGATCGCACAAGGCATAGATCGAATCGTCCGCGATGCGGTAATACACCGCCGTGCCGCGGCTCTCCCGGGCGACCAGCCCGTGCTGCGTCAGCATCGCCAGGTGGCGCGAGATGTTCGCCGAGGTATAGCCGCACAGATGCGCAAGCTCGCCGACGTTGTGCTCACGCTGTCGCAGCAGGTTGAGGATCTGCAGGCGCGTCGGCTCCGACAGGACCTGGAAATATGCCGCGACCTGCTCCAGTGCTTCGATCGGCAGTCCATCCATCCGTGCACATACCGCTTTGGGTGTGGTGGTCATCGTGATGCCTCATGCGGTTGGAATCTTCCGGCAACTGCCGGCGCCTCCAGGGTGCCGCCGCCCGATCCCGTGTCGATGGTACCGCGTCAGGGGATCCGGGATGCGGCATTTTTATCACTTGACTATTTAGCTGATTAGTTACATAGTACGCAAAACGGCGGCGCGGCGCCATACCCGGTTGGAGTGATTCCCGACGGAACGTCGGGAAAGTGGGGAAGAGTCGGTTGTTTCGGCGGCCTGCACTCCTTGCACGCAGGGTTTTTCGCGGGGAAGATCTGCGGGCGCCGTTGTTCGATCAAAAACGAACTGTTTGCGAGGTGGCAATGGTGGACGGGCACGGAAGGTCTCGATCTGCGATCCGGTCTCGGGCGGCGATGCGCCGGCCGGCATGGGTTCCGGCGATGCTGATCGCCGCAGCGGCGGCGTTCGCGGCGATCAGTCCGCGGGCGCAGGCGGCAGGATTGGCGACGGCGGTCGTCGTGTCGGCGCCCGGCGACGGCGCGGAGAGCTACGACGGCGTCGTCGAGGCCGTCCGCCAGACGGTGGTGTCGGCGCAGGTTCCGGGAACGATCGTCGCGATCCGGGTCAAGGCCGGGGATCGGGTGAAGGCGGGGCAGGTGCTCGTCCGCATCGATGCCCGGGCGGCCGAACAGGATGCCGCCGCCAGCGAGGCGCAGGTTCGGGCCGCGCGCGCGGCGCTCGACGTGGCGCGGCGCCAGGTTGCACGCCAGCGCGAGCTGTTCCGCAGCAATTACATCAGTCAGGCAGCGATGGACCGGGCCGAGGCCCAGTTCCGGGCCACCCAGGCGCAGGTCGACGCGCAACTGGCGCAGGCCGGCGCGGCACGCACGCAGTCCGGGTTCTACATCGTGAAGGCGCCGTATGCCGGCGTGGTGTCGGCCGTGCCCGTCACCGTCGGCGACATGGCGATGCCGGGACGCCCGCTGCTGACGGTCTATGACCCGGCCATGCTGCGCGTCAGCGCCGCGGTGCCGCAGTCGGCGGCCGAGGCGGTCGTTCCGGGCGGGTCGATCGCAGTCGATCTCCCGGGCCTCTCCGACGCCGCGCCCCACCTTGCCGCGCATCGCGTCGAGGTGCTCCCCGCCGCGGATCCCGGAACCCATACCGTCGACGTGCGCGCCTATCTTCCGCGCCGGCTGGCGGGCGTGGTGCCGGGCACGTTCGCCCGCCTCTGGCTGCCCGCACCGGCGGGCGCGGCGACGCGCATCTTCGTGCCGGCGAGCGCCATCGTCGTGCGGGCGGAAATGACCGGACTGTACGTGCTGGATGCCAAGGGCGATCCGCTGCTGCGCCAGGTGCGCCTTGGCCGCCGCGACGGCGACCGAATCGAGGTTCTGGCCGGCGTCAGCCCCGGGGAGCGCATCGCGCTTGATCCGCAGGCCGCCGCACGGGTGCGCTGATGACCCGACATCCCGCCGATTCCCGCCTGGGCGTGTCGGGTCGCCTGGCCGGGTTCTTCATGGAGCACCGGCTCACGCCGCTGCTCGCCCTCGTCGCCCTGCTGCTCGGCACCTTCGCGCTGCTGGTGACGCCGCGTGAGGAAGACCCGCAGATCAACGTGACGATGGCCAACGTGCTCATCCCGTTCCCGGGCGCGAGCGCGCGCGACGTCGAACAGATGGTCGCGGGGCCGGCCGAACAGGCGCTGTCGCGCGTCGTCGGCATCGATCACGTGATGTCGGTGTCCCGCCCGGGCATGGCGGTGCTCACCGTCCAGTTCAAGGTCGGGGTGCCCCGCACCACCGCCCTGGTTCGGATCTACAACACCGTCGAGTCGCACCGCGACTGGTTCCCCCGCAGCCTCGGGGTGCTGCCGCCGGTGGTCAAGCCCAAAGGCATCGACGACGTGCCCATCGTGGCACTGACGCTCTACCGCACCGACGGCCAGGGCGGCGCCTATGACGTCGAGCGGGTCGCGCACAGCATCGAATCCGATCTCAAGCGCGTACCGGGGGTTCGCGAGGTCACCACGATCGGCGGTCCGGGCCATGCCGTGATGGTCGACATGGACCCCGCCCGCATGGCCGGCGCGGGCGTGACCGTGGCCAACCTGCGCGCCGCCCTGCAGGCGGCGAACGAGGGCTTGCCGATCGGCGCCCTCATCTCGGGCAACCACGCCGTTGCGGTGTCGACGGGACCGTTCCTGCGCGACGCGCAGGATGCCTCCGACCTCATCGTCGGCGTGCACGACGGCCGCCCGGTGTATCTCAAGGACGTCGCCACGGTGCGCGACGGCCCGCCGCCGCCCGAGCACTACGTGTGGTACGCCGACGACGGCGGCAACGTCCACAACCATGCCGGCCCCTGGCCCGAATATCCGGCGGTGACCCTCGCCATCACCAAGAAGCCGGGCGAAAACGCGATCCAGGTCGCCGACGCCGTGATGCGCCGGGCGGCCGTCCTGCGCAACACGGTGATCCCCGCCGATGTGCACGTGGCGGAGACGCGCAACTACGGCAAGACCGCCAACGACAAGGCGCAGAAGCTGATCGAGAAGCTGCTGTTCGCGACCGCGTCGGTGGTGGCGCTGGTGTATCTCGCAATGGGCCGGCGGGAGGCGCTGATCGTCGGCAGCGCGGTGATCCTGACGCTGACGGTGACCCTGTTCGCGTCCTGGGCCTGGGGGTTCACGCTGAACCGCGTGTCGTTGTTTGCCTTGATCTTCTCCATCGGGATCCTCGTCGATGACGCGATCGTGGTCGTCGAGAACATCCATCGCCATCACCAGCTGTTCCCCGGCAAGTCGCTGGCGGAGATCATCCCCGGCGCCGTCGACGAGGTCGGCGGACCGACGATTCTCGCCACCCTGACGGTGATCGCCGCCCTGCTCCCCATGGCCTTCGTGACCGGCCTCATGGGTCCGTACATGAGCCCGATCCCGATCAACGCCAGCATGGGCATGTTGCTTTCGCTCGCGATTGCCTTCATCGTCACGCCCTGGCTGGCGCGGCGCTGGATGAAGGGGCATGCCGCCGCGGCCGGCGAGGCCTGCGGCCCCGAGCACGAGGGCGTGTCGGTGAGCCGGCTGACCGCAACCCTCGCTCCGGTGTTCCAGCGGGTTTTCCGTCCCCTGCTCGATCCCGAGCGCGGCGGGCGCAACCGCGGGATGCTCTGGCTGTTCATCTCCGCCCTGATCGCCGTCTCGGTCGCGCTGCCGGTCGCGGGCCTGGTGATCCTCAAGATGCTGCCCTTCGACAACAAGTCGGAGTTCCAGGTCGTCGTCGACATGCCGGCCGGAACGCCGCTCGAAAAGACGGCCGCCGCCCTGCATGAGATGGGTGCGTACCTGTCGACGGTGCCCGAGGTCGTCAACTATCAGGCGTACGCCGGGACCGCGTCGCCGATCAATTTCAACGGCCTGGTCCGCCAGTATTACCTGCGGGCGGGCGGCGACGTCGGCGACATCGAGGTCAACCTGCTCAGCAAACATGAGCGAAAGACCGAGAGCCACGCCATCGCCCAGCGCGTGCGGCCGCATCTCGACGCGATCGCCCGCCGCTTCGGTGCCAACGTGAAGGTGGTGGAAGTGCCGCCGGGGCCGCCGGTGCTGGCGCCGATCGTCGCCGAAATCTATGGTCCGACGGCCGCCGGTCGCATCGAGGTCGCCAAGGCGGTGCGCGCGGTGTTCGAGCGGACTCCGGACATCGTCGACGTCGACGACAGCAGCATCGCCTCGGCGCCGAAGATCAAGATCGACGTCGATCGCCACAAGGCGGCCTTGCTGGGAATCCCCGAATCGGCGGTGGTTCGCACCCTGCGCGCGGCGATGGACGGCGACTCGGTGACCTACCTCCACGACGGTTCCAAGTATCCGGTGCCGGTGGTGGTGCAACTGCCGCAGGAACGCCTGGGCGACCTGCACTCCCTGATGCAGATGCGCGTGCGCAGCGCCGCGGGCCGCCTCGTGCCGATCGGCGAACTGGTGACCATCCGCCACACCACGCTGGAGCAGCCGATCTATCACAAGGACCTGCTGCCGGTGAACTACGTGGTCGGCGACATGGCCGGCAAGATCGACAGCCCGCTCTACGGCATGTTCCGCATGCGGCCTGCGATCGCGCAGATCCGCACTCCCGGCGGCGGATCGATCGCCGAATACTTCATCCGGCAGCCCGCCGAAACCTACAGCGGGTATTCGTTGAAGTGGGACGGTGAGTGGCAGATCACCTATGAGACCTTCCGCGACATGGGCATCGCCTATGCGGTCGGGCTCGTGCTCATCTATCTGCTGGTGGTGGCGCAATTCGGCTCCTACTTGACGCCGCTCATCATCATGGCGCCGATCCCGCTTACCATCATCGGAGTGATGCCCGGCCATGCGCTCCTGGGCGCGCAGTTCACCGCAACGAGCATGATCGGGATGATCGCGCTGGCCGGCATCATCGTGCGGAACTCGATTCTGCTGGTCGATTTCGTACACGTCGAACTCGAAGCCGGTGTGCCGTTCGCTCAGGCAATCGTCCGGTCGGCGATCACGCGTGCGCAGCCGATCATCCTGACCGGCGTGGCTGCGATGCTGGGCGCATTCTTCATCCTCGATGACCCCATCTTCAACGGGCTCGCCATATCCCTGATCTTCGGCATCCTGGTGTCGACGGTGCTGACCCTGGTGGTGATCCCGACCCTGTACTACGCCGCCTATCACAGCAAGTACGACAGCAAGTACGCCAATCCCGGCCCCGATGCCGAACGCCTCGTTTCGAAAGGAGACTGAGCCATGACTTCCTGGCAACTCGTCCGCGTGATCGCGGGAACCTTCATCCTCATCTCCCTTGCCTTGGGAACGCCCGGCAGCCCGGTGTTCCTGAGCAAGTGGTGGCTCGCGTTCACGGCCTTCGTGGGCGCGAACCTGCTGCAGAGCGGCATCACGCGGTGGTGCCTCATGGACAGCATTCTGCGCAAGCTCGGCGTCCGCGCCGGCTGCTAGGAGACCCGCCATGCATCTCGTATGCCCCGCCTGTGGCAGCACCAATCGGATTCCGGAAGAGCGCCTCAACGACGGCCCGGTCTGCGGGCGCTGCGGCGCGGCGCTGATGCCGCTGGAACCGATTCCGCTCGACGAGCAGACCTTCCACCGATATGTCGCCAACACCGACCTGCCCATCGTCGTCGACTTCTGGGCCGACTGGTGCGGCCCCTGCAAGATGATGGCGCCGCAGTTCGCCGCGGCGGCGAAGGCGATGCCCGGCGTGCGCTTCGTCAAGGTCGATACCGACGAGAACCCGAAACTCGCGGGCGAGTTCCGCATTCGCGGCATTCCGACGCTGGCGCTGTTTCAGGGTGGCAAGGAGCAGGCGCGCACCTCGGGGGCGATGGGCGCCGCCGATCTCCGGGCATGGATCACGGCCCAGATCGACCGGAGCGCCGCATGATCGCCGAGCGCCCCCTCCGGACGCGACTCCGCAACCCCCTGCGCGCCCTGCCCGCGAGCGTCCTGCTCGCCTTCGTCGGCGGCGCGGTCGCGCTGGCGTCGGCACCCGCCGAGGCCATCGACCTCGTTCAGGCTTGGCAATCCGCGCAGATGCACGATCTGACGTTTGCGGCCGCGCGCGCCGCGCAGCAGGCCGGCGACGCGCGGCGCGACCAGAGCGCCGCGATGTGGCGGCCGACGGTCGGACTGACCGCAACCACCGGCAAGATGACGAACGACACGACGATGACCGGCGCCCAGTTCTCGGGGCCGGGCATCGGCACCGTCACCGGCGCCGATTTCTCCACGTCGATCAACGACGGCACGACCACGAGCTGGAAAGTGCAGGCGCGCCAGCCGCTGTTCGATCGGAAGCGCCTTGCGCAGAGCCGCCAGCTCAAGCTGTCCGCCGGCGTCGCGGACCTGCAGTGGCGGAACGCGCAGCAATCGCTGATGCTGCGCACGGCCGACCGGTATTTCGATCTGGTGATCGCGGAAGAGACGCTGCGCGTGCTGCGCGAACAGCAGGCCGCGGTGCGCCAGGACGTGGCGGAGATGCGCGAGCGGTTCCGGGTCGGCGATGCCCCGGTGACCGACATCGATGAAGCGAGCGCGCGCGAGCAGGCGATCGAGGCGCAGATCCTGGCGGCGCAGACCGATCTGGAACTGAAGCAGGTCGCGCTTGCCGACATGACCGGAATTGCGCCGCAGTCCCTCGTGCCCCTGATCCCGGGCGAAGCCCAGCCGCCCCGCCCGCGGCTGACCCTCGACCAATGGATGCAGCATGCCGATCAGGACAACCCGGGGCTGCGGATGCAGGACCTGCAGGTCGAGACCGCACAGCAGCAGGTCGAGCGCTATCGGATCACCGCATCCCCGTCGGTCGATCTCGTCGCCGAAGCCGCCCGCGACCGGCTTTCGGGCAGCGGCAGCTTCGGACCGGCCAGCAACACGATCACCGAGCGCATGATCGGAGTGCAGTTGACCGTGCCGGTGTTCACCGGCGGGTATCGCAGCGCGAAGGAAGAGGAAGCCCTGCATCTCGCCGATCAGTCCCAGGCGGAGGATGAGCAGGCCCGCCAGCAGGTCGCGCTGCAAACGCGCGAAGCGTGGCTGGGACTGACCGTGGGCTCGAGCCGCGTTTCGGCGCTGGCGGCGAGCCTCAAGGCGGCCCGCGTCCGCCTGGATGCGACGAAAGTGGGCCACAAGGTCGGCGATCGCAGCACCCTGGACCTGCTCGACGCCCAGAGCGACGTCGCGGCCGCCGAATTGAATCTGCTGCATGCGCGCGTCGATCTGTTGAAGAACGACCTGCAGCTCGCGGCGCTGGCGGGTTCGCTCGACGAACAGACGCTGCGCCTGGTCAACGCGACGTTGCGGGAAGGCCCCGCAATGACGATCGCGGCCGATACCGGATCCGCGGATTCCGCCGCGACCGACATCGCCACGATGGTGCGTGAACCGATCATCCGCCCGCAAGCGAACGCGGGTTTCCCGAGTGCCAACTGACAGGAGGAATCTCACCATGGCACACATCGTCGTCTTGGGGGCAGGAACCGGCGGCATGCCGGCTGCATACGAGTTGCGGGCCGAGCTGGGTCGCGAGCATCGCGTCACGGTGATCAACGCGACGGATTTCTTCCAGTTCGTGCCCTCGAATCCGTGGGTTGCGGTGGGCTGGCGCGACCGCGAAGCGATCACCATGCCGATCCGTCCGTATCTCGAGAAGAAGGGCATCGAATTCATTCCGAAGGCGGTCACCCGCATCGACGCCGACAACAACACCCTGGAGCTGGTGGACGGCGCGACGGTCCAGTACGACTACCTGGTGATCACCACCGGGCCGAAGCTGGCATTCGACGAGGTTGCCGGCGCCGGGCCCGAAGGAAACACCCACTCGGTATGCACGGTGGACCATGCCGAGAAGGCCTTCGCCGACTACCAGGAATTCATGAAGGATCCCGGCCCCGCCATCGTCGGCGCGATGCAGGGCGCGTCGTGCTTCGGCCCGGCGTACGAGTTCGCCTTCATCCTCAATCGCGATCTCCGTCGCCGCCGCCTTCGCGCCAAGGTGCCGATGACCTTCGTCACGAGCGAGCCGTACATCGGCCATCTGGGCCTCGGCGGCGTGGGCGATTCGAAGTCGCTGCTGGAGAGCGAACTGCGCAACAACGACATCAAGTGGATCACCAACGCCAAGGTCTCGCGGGTCGAGCCCGGCAAGATGATCGTCACCGAGCACGACGACACCGGCGCGGTACGCAAGGAGCATGAACTGCCCTTCAAGTTCAGCATGATGCTGCCGGCGTTCAAGGGCGTCGACGCCGTGGCGGCGGTTCCCGGCCTGTGCAATCCGCGGGGATTCGTGCTGATCGACGAGTACCAGCGCAGCAAGAAGTACCGAAACATCTTTTCCGCCGGGGTGTGCGTCGCGATCCCGCCGGTCGAGGTCACGCCGGTGCCGACCGGTGCGCCCAAGACCGGCTACATGATCGAGACGATGGTCACCGCCATCGTGCATAACATCGCGGCGGACCTCACCGGCAAGCCGGCCAAGACGCGCGGCAGCTGGAACGCGATCTGCCTCGCGGACATGGGCGACACCGGCGCGGCATTCGTCGCCTTGCCGCAGATCCCGCCGCGCAACGTGAACTGGTTCAAGAAGGGCAAGTGGGTGCATCTGGCCAAGATCGCCTTCGAGAAGTACTTCATGTACAAGATGAAGACGGGAAGCTCCGAGCCGGTCTATGAAAAGCACGTGCTCAAGGCGCTCGGAATCGAGCGGCTGGAACACTGATCGAGCGAAAGGAACCAGAGACCATGGCCGCGAGCCTGTTTCCGGCGATCGGGAAGCGCCCCAACCTTTCCCGCGAGATCACCGTGATCCTCGTCGTGAAGATCGCCCTGCTCGCGCTGCTCTGGTTCCTGTTCGTACGAAATTACGAAGTGCATGCGGATGCGAACAGCACCGCGGCAGCAATGGGCCTGCATCCGGACGCCGGCACCCGTCCCGCAGGCCAAAGCGACCGCTGAACAAGAAGTCGACGGGAAGATTCGCGCGAGATTTTCGAAATCCTCGAAACAGTAGTGGAGAAAATTCTATGGGCACGGAGCATCTGGTCGAGTTGTCGCGGTTGCAGTTTGCCGCCACGGCGATGTACCACTTTTTATTTGTACCGCTGACCTTGGGCATGACGTGGCTGCTCGTCATCATGGAGAGCGTCTACGTCATGACCAACAAGGTGGTCTACAAGGACATGACGCGCTTCTGGGGCAAGCTGTTCGGCATCAATTTCGCCCTGGGGGTCACGACCGGCATCACGATGGAATTCCAGTTCGGTACGAACTGGGCGTACTACTCGCATTACGTCGGCGACATCTTCGGCGCGCCGCTGGCCATCGAGGGGCTGATGGCGTTTTTCCTGGAGTCGACGTTCATCGGGCTCTTCTTCTTCGGATGGGACCGTCTGTCCAAGGCGAAGCACCTGATGGTGACCGTGCTGATGGCCTTGGGAACCAATCTTTCGGCGCTGTGGATCCTCGTTGCCAATGCGTGGATGCAGCACCCCGTCGGAGCGGAGTTCAACTATCACACCATGCGCATGGAACTGACGAACTTCTGGGCCGTCTTGTTCAACCCGGACGCGCAGGCGAAGTTCGTGCACACGGTATCCGCGGGCTATGTGACCGGGGCGGTGTTCGTCCTCGCGATCTCGTCGTACTACCTGCTCAAGGGTCGGGACGTCGAGTTCGCCAAGCGCAGCTTCCGCATCGCCGCGGCGTTCGGCCTGGCTTCGGCGCTGTCGGTGATCGTGCTCGGTGACGAATCCGGCTACATGGTCAGCGAGGCGCAGCAGACCAAGATGGCCGCGCTCGAAGCGATGTGGGACACGGAGCCCGCGCCGGCGGCGTTGAACCTGCTGGCCGGCGTCGACGAGAAGGCGCAGAAGAACGACTGGGAGATCAAGATCCCCTACCTGCTCGGCCTGATCGGCACCCGATCGGTCTCCCAGCAGATCCCGGGAATCCACCAGATCGAGGCGCGCAACCACGACCGGATCATCTCCGGCATCCAGGCAGTCACGGCCCTGGAGGCGCTGCGGGCCCATCCCGACGACGCGCAGGCCAAGGCGCAGTTCGCGGCGCACGAAAAGGACCTGGGCTTCGGGCTGTTGCTGAAGCGCTACACGGACCACGTCGAGACCGCGACGCCGGCGATGATCGATGCGGCGGCGCGGCTCACGATCCCGAAGGTCACGCCGATGTTCTGGGCGTTCCGGGTGATGGTCCTGTTCGGCTTCCTGATGCTGATGCTCTTCGTGGCGGCGTTCTGGAGCACGCTGAACGGGAAGTGCCTCAACCAGCGCCTGCTGCTGCGCTGGGCGCTGTTCATGCTGCCGGTGCCCTGGCTGACCTGCGAGCTGGGCTGGTTCGTCGCCGAGTACGGCCGGCAGCCCTGGACGATCTACGGCGTGCTGCCGACGGAACTGTCGGTGTCGAGCCTGAGCCCCGCCAGCCTGGTGGGATCGATCGCCGGCTTCATCGGGTTCTACACCGTGCTGTTGTGCGCGGAGATGTACCTGATGGTGAAGTTCGCCCGCCTCGGCCCGAGTTCGCTGGGGACGGGACGGTATTCCGGTGAAAGCGCCCTGGCGCACGCGCACTGAGACGGGAGAAAGACATGCTGGACTATCCGACTCTGAAAATCATCTGGTGGCTGCTGGTGGGCGTGCTGCTGGTCGGCTTCGCCGTGATGGACGGCCATGACATGGGCGTGGGAACGCTGCTGCCGTTCGTCGGCAAGAACGACGTCGAGCGGCGGATCGTGATCAACACCGTGGGACCCCACTGGGACGGCAACCAGGTGTGGTTCATCACCGGGGGCGGGGCGATCTTCGCAGCCTGGCCGCTGGTGTACGCGACGGCGTTCTCGGGGTTCTACTGGGCCATGCTGGCGGTACTGTGGGCGCTCTTCTTCCGGCCGGTCGGTTTCGACTACCGGAGCAAGATCGACAACCCCCGCTGGCGCGCGACCTGGGACTGGGGCCTGTTCGTGGGCGGCGCGGTGCCGCCGCTGATCTTCGGCGTGGCGTTCGGCAACCTGCTGCAGGGGGTGCCGTTCCACTTCGATGAGCGGATGGTGTCGACCTACACCGGGACCTTCTGGCAGCTCCTCAACCCGTTCGCGCTGGTGTCCGGCGTGGTGAGCTCGGCGATGATCACGATGCACGGCGCGGTGTATCTCGCGCACCGCACCGAAGGCGACGTCCACCGGCGTGCGGTGGCCGCCGCGCGTGGGGCCGGCCTCGTTCTGGTGCTGGCGTTCACCATCGCCGGAATCTGGCTGGCCA
The DNA here is from genome assembly GCA_000828975.1 of Burkholderiales bacterium GJ-E10. Taxonomy (NCBI): domain Bacteria; kingdom Pseudomonadati; phylum Pseudomonadota; class Betaproteobacteria; order Burkholderiales; species Burkholderiales bacterium GJ-E10. The sequence goes on from AP014683.1 coordinate 3,050,226, forward strand.
AGGGGATCGAAGGCTACGCCATCACCTCGGTCGTCGACCCGGCGGCCGCTGCCGATCCGCTCGGCAAGACGGTGGTACGCGAGGCCGGGGCGTGGCTCGCCAACTACCACAAGGCGCCGCTCACGATGCTGCTCCCGGCGCTCGCCTACCTCGGCGTGGCGGCGACGCTCGGGCTGCTCGGCAAGGCCCGGACCGGATGGGCGTTCGTGACTTCGTCGCTGGTGCTCGCCGGCGTGATCGGCACCGCGGGCGCCGCCATGTTCCCGTTCGTGATGCCGTCCTCGACCGTGCCCGGCGACAGCCTTACGGTGTGGGACAGCGTTTCGAGCCACCTCACGCTCGGGATCATGTTCTGGGCGGCGATGATCTTCGTGCCGATCATCGTGGCCTACACGAGCTGGGCGTACAAGGTCATGGCCGGCAAGGTCACGGCCGCGTACGTGCGCGAACACGAGCACAGTGCGTATTGATGGGGGAGGACAAGATCATGTGGTATTTCGCCTGGATTCTCGGTATCGGTTTTGCCTGCCTGCTCGCGATCCTCAACGCGATGTGGGGAGAGAACGAGGCGGGTCGCGCCAACGGAGACGGTGAATCGTGACGCGCCGCCGTCCCCGCAGTCGCCCTGACTCCCCGCTCCGGGGGTTACCACCGGGTTTTCCGCCTTGAACCTCGCGGCCAAGCCCCGCACCCTGCTGCTGCCGCCGGCGCCGTATGCGCTGGCGGTGGCCGCCGGCTGGTGGCTGGACCGCAAGGTGCTGCACGTCCCCCTGGACCTCGCCGGGGCCGCAAGGCCTGTGGCATGGTCTTTTTTCAGCGCCGGAATGGCGCTGTTTTTTTGGACGCTCTGGACCTTCTTCCGCCATCGCACCACCGTCAATCCGTACAAGGGCGCGAGCGCGCTTTGCACCGGCGGCCCCTTCCGGTTCAGCCGCAACCCGATCTATGTCGGCGACTGGTGCTTCCTCCTCGGCGCCGCGGTATGGCTGCGCACGGCGTGGCCGCTCGTGTTCGCTCCGCTCATCTGGGCAAGCCTGCGCTATGCCGTGATCCGCCACGAGGAGGCGCACCTCGAGGCGCGCTTCGGCGAGGAATACCGGCGCTACAAGGCGCGGGTGCGCCGGTGGCTTTGACCGCGCCGGCGGTTACACGTACCCGGTCGCCAAGGCCCGCTGCCATTCCGGCCGGCCGCGGCGTCCGGCGAGGTCCGCCATGCTGTGGTGGTCGTAGGGAACGGAAATCAGCGACGCGGACCAGCCCGGGCTTCGGTCCGTTGGGTTGCGCTCGACGATGGCGTAGCGCGCATCGGGCGAGGCATTCTGCACGCGGTGCGGGGTCGGGCCGCAGGCAAGAAAACCGGGCAGCCCGACACTGCCGGGATTGACGATCCACTGGCCGCGCGCGGTCCGCACGCTGCGCGGCGTATGGCTGTGGCCGCAGAGCACCAGCGCCGCGGCCTCCCCTTCGAGGCGCGCTTCGATTTCGTCGTTCGTCGCCACGCGCAGGTGGGTGGGCTCGATGGTCTCCAGCAGGTACACCATGTCGGTCGTCGGCGTGGCGTGACAGGCGAACACGTCTTCCGCGATGCGGTGATTCGGCGCCAGGGTGGCGATCCAGGCCCGTTCGGAGGGGCCGAGCTGCGTCCGGGCGTAGACGTCCGAACGGCCGCAGGCGCCGCGCTCGTCGAGGATCTGGCGCTCGTGGTTGCCGGCGAGCTGGATCCAGTTCCCCTGCGCCATCAGGAACTGCGCGGTTTCGCGCGGCAGCAGCGGGCCGGACAGGCTGTCGCCCAGGTTGACCACGGCGTCGACCCCGCGTCGCCGGAAGTCGGCGACCACGGCCTCAAGGGCCGGCAAATTGCCGTGTATGTCGGAAACGACCGCGAAACGCATGACAGCCCCTCTGCTTCAATCCGCCGGATGTGCCGAGGCTTCGTTCACTTGCGGCATTTGCGCGATGACCCGATACAGTTCGGACCGTCGTGCGCGCTGCGTCGCCAGACGCGCCGGATCCGGGTCGCGGCGCCGCGTTCCCCAGACCGGATCGGGAAAGTGCGCATCGTCGGCGTAGCGGGCGATGACATGCCAATGCAGGTGCGGCACGACGTTGCCCAAGCTCGCCAGATTGATCTTGTCCGGGGCCAGCACCCGGCGGACCGCCGATTCCACTGCGAACACCACCTCCATGATATGGACCCGCGCGCCGGCATCGAGTTCGCTCATCTCGCGGACGTGGGCGTTCCAGATCACGCGCAGGAAGCCGGGGTAGTCGGCATCGTCGACCGCGACCACCCGCAGGCGGTCGTCGCGCCAGAGCACCGTTCCGCCGTCGGCGGCGCACAGCGGGCAGGCTGCGCGGTCTGCCGACCCTTCCGCCGCGGCGCTCACAACAGCACCCGCTCGATGCCTCCCGCCGTCGCGCGCGCGACGAACTCCGGCAGCCAGTTCGCGCCCAGGATCCGTTGCGCCATCTCGACCACGATGTATTCGGCTTCGACGGGGACGTCGTCGCGGTAGCGATGCAGGCCCTGCAGGCACGCCGGACAGGAGGTGAGCACCTTCATCTCGCCCTGGAACCCGTCGGCGCGCAGCCGCGCGGCATCGCGTTCGAGTTCCGCCTGCTTGCGGAATCGGATCTGGGTGGAGACGTCGGGCCGCGACACCGCGAGCAGCCCCGCCTCGCCGCAGCAGCGCTCGCTGCGGCCGATGCGCGCGCCATCCTGCGTCTGCAGCAGCGCGTTGACGGTCTTGAGCGGCTCCTGCTGCTTCATCGGGCTGTGGCAGGGATCGTGATAGACGTAGCGCACGCCGGACACGCCGTCGACGCGGATCCCCCGCTCGGCGAGGAATTCGTGGATGTCGATGATGCGGCAGCCGGGGAAGATCGCGGGGAAGTCGTACCCCTGCAGCTGGTCGTAGCACGTGCCGCAGCTCACCACCACCGTCTTGATGTCGAGGTAGTTGAGCGTGTTGGCCACGCGGTGCAGCAGTACGCGGTTGTCGGTGATGATCTTCTGCGCGCGATCGAACTGGCCGCCGCCGCGCTGGGGATAGCCACAGCAGAGGTATCCCGGCGGCAGTACCGTCTGCACGCCCGCATGCCAGAGCATCGCCTGGGTCGCCAGGCCGACCTGCGAGAACAGCCGCTCGGAGCCGCAGCCCGGAAAATAGAACACGGCCTCGCTGTCGATGCGGGTGCGTTGCGGATCGCGCACGATCGGGATGATGCGCATGTCCTCGATGCCCAGGAGGCCGCGCGCGGTGCGCGTGGGCAGCCCGCCCGGCAGGCGCTTGTTCACGAAGTGGATGGCCTGCGCCACGACGGCGGGTGCGCCGCCGGCCCCCGGCGTGCCGCGCGTCGTCGCGGGCGGATGGCGGGCCTGACGCGCCGACGGCAGCGCCAGCACCCGATGCCCGAGCTGCTGGGCGGCATAACCGAGCTGCACCAGGCCGGTCCGCAGCGCCTTGATGGTGCGTGGGCTGGTCGTGTCGAGGAACCACATCGATGCGCGCGCCACCGGCCGGAACGGCGCGTGTCCCATACGGCGCACGAGGTCGCGCATCGCCATCGACACGTCGCCGAAGTCGATGTCCACCGGACAGGGGGTCAGGCATTTGTGGCAGATGGTGCAGTGTTCGCCGACGTCGCCGAACTGCTCCCAATGCCGGACGGAAACGCCGCGGCGCGTCTGCTCTTCGTAGAGGAACGCCTCGACCAGCAGCGACACCGCGAGGATCTTGTTGCGCGGCGAATAGAGCAGGTTCGCGCGCGGCTCGTGGGTCGCGCACACCGGCTTGCATTTGCCGCAGCGCAGGCAGTTCTTGATCGCATCCGACACGCCCTTGAGATCGCTGTGCTGGAGGATCAGCGATTCGTGTCCCAGCAGGTTGAAGCTGGGCGTATAGGCGCGCCGCAGATCGGCGCCGGGCATGAGCTTGCCGCGGTTGAACCGGCCTTCGGGGTCGATCCGGTTCTTGTACTCGCGGAAGTCGTGCAGCTCGTCCTCGCGCAGGAACTCGAGCTTGGTGATGCCGATGCCGTGCTCGCCGGAGATCACGCCGCCGAGATCGCGCGCGACCTGCATGATGCGGGCGACGGCGCGCTCGGCCGTCTGCAGCATCGCGTAGTTGTCCGAATTGACGGGGATGTTGGTGTGCACGTTGCCGTCGCCGGCGTGCATGTGCAGCGCGACGAAGACCCGGCCCTTCAGCACGCGGGCATGGATGGCGTCGCAGGCGTCGAGAACCGGGCGGAACACGGCGCCGCCGAACACCCGCGCCAGGGGTTCGCGCACTTCGGTCTTCCAGGAGACGCGCAGGCGCCCGTCCTGCAGGTCCCGCAGATCGGTCTCGTCGCGCAGGTGGATCCAGCGCCGCCGCACCGTCGCCAGCAGTTCGAGCGCGCGGGGCACGCGGTCGCCCAGCAGCTCGGCGTTCTCCTGGCCGCGCGCGTCGGGATCGTCGCCGGGCGCGAGCGCGAGGTCCGAGCGCAGGTGGCGTTCGATCTCGTCGAGCAGTTCCAGCTTGTTGGCGATCGACAGTTCGATGTTCAGGCGCTCGACCGCATCGGTGTAGTCGCCCATCCGCTCGAGCGGAATGACGACATCCTCGTTGATCTTGAACGCATTGGTGTGGCGGGCGATCGCGGCGGTGCGCGCGCGGTCGGCCCAGAAGGCCTTGCGCGCCTCGGCGCTCACGGCGATGAAGCCCTCGCCTTCGCGCGCGTTGGCCATGCGCACGACTTCGGCGCAGGCGCGGGCGACCGCCCCCTCGTCGTCGCCGGCGACGTCGCCCAGCAGGACCATGCGCGGCAGGCCGCCGCGCGGCGAGCGCGTGGCATAGCCGACGGCGCGCAGATAGCGCGCGTCGAGGTGCTCGAGGCCGGAGAGTACCGCTCCGCCCGGTTCGGCACCGAGGTACGAGGTGATCTCGACGATCGCGGGGATGGCGTCGCGCACCGGGCCGAAGAATTCCAGGCAGAAGCTGCGCACGTGCTCCGGCATGCGGTGGACCACCCAGCGCGCGCTGGTGATGATGCCGTCGCAGCCTTCCTTCTGCACGCCTGGCAGGCCGCCGAGGAATTTGTCGGTGACGTCCTTTCCCAGGCCCGCCTTGCGGAAGAGCTCGCCGGGAATTTCCAGCCGCTCGCGTCGCAGTTCGCGCGCCTTGTCGGGGGCGCGCGTGCCGTCCTTCCAGACGAGGTCGAACCGCGCCACCTCGACGTCGTGGATCTTCCCGAGGTTGTGGTCGACGCGGTGGACTTCGAGCCAGTTGCCCTCGGGGTCGACCATGCGCCACCAGGCGAGGTTGTCGACCGCCGTTCCCCAGAGCACGGCCTTCTTGCCGCCCGCGTTCATGGCGATGTTGCCGCCGACGCAGGAGGCGTCGGCGGACGTGGGGTCGACCGCGAACACGAAACCCGAGCGCTCGGCGGCTTCCGCGACGCGGCGGGTGACGACGCCCGCTTCGGTCCACACCGTCGGTGCTTCGGCCGCGCCTTCGGAGGCTCCGGCCGGCAGCGCGGTGGGCAACACGGAGGGCAATACTACGTGCTCGACCTCGCCGCAGCCCGTGAGCTTTTCGGTGTTGATGACCGCCGCGTCGGGAACCAGCGGCACCGCGCCGCCGGTGTAGCCGGTGCCGCCGCCGCGCGGAATGATGGTGAGCCCCAGGTCGATGCAGGCCCGCACGAGCTGCGGGATCTCCTCTTCGGTGTCCGGGTTGAGCACCACGAACGGCAATTCGACGCGCCAGTCCGTGGCATCGGTCACGTGGGAGACGCGGGCATAGGCGTCGAAACAGACGTTGTCGGCACGGGTATGGCGGCTGAATCGCCGCAGCGCGCGCCGGCGGAGGTCGCGCGCCCGCGTGAAGGAGGCCGCGAACGCGTCGACGGCGGCGGTCGCGGCCTGCACCAGCAGAACGACCTTGGCATCGCGGGCCGCTTCGCCCGGCTCGCGGCGCTGCTCGATTTCGCGCAGGCGGTAGCGCAGGGTCTCGACGACCGAGGCCAGGCGCTTGGGGTGGTCGAGCAGGTCGTCCTGCAGATAGGGGTTGCGCTGGATCGCCCAGATCTCGCCCAGCACCTCATAGAGCATGCGGGCGCTGCGCCCGGTGCGGCGCTCGGTGCGCAAGGCGTCGAGCGCCGTCCAGGCCTCCTCGCCCAGCAAGCGCAGGACGACCTCCCGATCCGAGAACGAGGTGTAGTTGTATGGGATCTCACGCAGGCGAGGGACCGGGTCCAGCCCAGGGATTCGTCCGATCTCGTGCTGCGGATGCGGCTCTTGCGTGGCATTCATGGCAGGTGACGGATTGTACCGTTGCATCGGCACGCGGCGGCCCGATAACCCCGAATCCCCCGGAACATGCACGGACATCGGCCCGCTCCGGTGACCATACGGACCACGCCCGGAACCCGTACGGAAAACGGCCGGGATCCGGCCTTCGGTTCTTGGCGAAGCGTCGGAAATCGATGCGGGTCGGCGATTTCCGCCAGATTAAGAAAGAAAAGCCGGGTCCGGACCGCCTAACTCTTCGATCTTCCATCCCCCTGCCGCCTTATAAAGTTTTTCGCATCTCTGCCGTACCGGCACGCCGCGGATTTCGGCCGAAGCGGTCATCGCGGATCCGCTGCGGCCGAGTGCATCGCACGTCCAACGCAATCAGGAAGGAGAAAAACGAATGGGAATGGCGATTTCCTCCGCCAGCATGGCGAATGCCGTGATGGCAAAACCGATGGCTGCAAAGCCTAGTGCGGCTCCTCCGGCGCCTTCCGCGCCGGCGGCGCCGCCCCCGCAGCTCGCGACCTCCGGGTCGTTGGGCACGAACGTCAATACCCACGCTTGATCGTTCCCGGCGGGCGGCGCATGCGCCGCCCGCCGGTCCTCTTCTCTCCTCATGCCTATGCGACATCAAGGTCCGATCGCCGGAATCGCGGCGCATGGCGACTGGATCGCCACCGCCGGATACGACAACCGTGTCATCCTGTGGCGCGCGTCGACGCGCGAAGCCGTGGGTCGCGGATTGCACGACCATCTGGTCAACAATTGCAGTTTCAATCATGACGGGTCGCTGCTGGTGACCGCCAGCAGCGACTATTCGGCGCGCATCTGGGACGTGCCCGGCATGCGCCTGCGCGCGGTCCTTGCCGGCCACGGCGACGACGTCGACATGGCGGCGTTCTCGCCCGACGGGCGGCGAGTCGCGACCTGCGCCCTCGACCGGCTGGTCCGGGTGTTCGATCTCGAAGGCCGCTGCCTGCATGCGATGCCGGGACATTCCGGCAACATCCTTTCGGTGACCTGGTCGCCGGACGGTCGGCGGCTCATCTCTTCGAGCGTCGACGGCACGGTGCGGGAGTGGGATGCCGCCGAAGGGTGCGAACTTGCCGTCCACGACATCGACGGCGTCCGCACCGATTCCCTGGTGATCCTGTCCGACGGCAGCATCGTGGCCGGCGACGACGACGGCCGCATCGTGATCGTGCGCGGCGGCGCGATCCGCTATCACCCCGCCCATCGCGCCGGCATCAAGAAGGTGGTGTTCGACGAAGCCTCGGGCCTGCTGGTGACCCTGAGCTACGACCGCAGCATTGCCCTCTGGCAAGGTCTGCGCCAGGGCGCGGGCCTGCCGCGCGAGGTGGCGCGCAGCGAGCTGCCGGTGACGGTCTGGGCGCGCGCGGCGACGGCGCTGGGCGACGGCCGCATCGCCGTCGGCACGTTCGGCGCCACCTATGGCATCTTCGATCCCCGCGACGGCGGCTGGGACATGGACGGCGTCGCCGCCGGTCCGGCGCTCAACGCCGTCGCCGTGCGCGGCGATGTCGTGGTTGCCATCGGCGATGCCGGCGTGCTGCACGAGAACGGGCAGCCCCGGGCGGAGATGGGCAGCCTGTGCAACTTCCTCCAGTTCGTCGGCGACCATCTCTACACCGGCGGCCAGCTCGGCATCGTGTTCGATGCGCATACCGGTCGCGCGCTCCATCAACATTCCTCGCCGTTGAACTGCGCCACCTCCTTCGAGCGCGACGGCGTGCGGATGCTGGCGGTGGGCAGCTACACCGGAGAAGTCCTGTTGTTCGAGGTCGGCGCCGCCGGCGAACTGCACCTGCGCCATCAGCTCGCCGTCGACGACAGCGCCATCAAGGGCTTGAGCGCGGCGCGGGGGCGCCTGTTCGTGGTCTGCGCGTCGACCCTCGTCGCCTGGTACGACTTGCGCGACTGGACGGCGCTGCGCCGGATCCCCAAGGCCCATACCCGCATCGCCAACGCCTGCTGCCCGGTCGCCGACGGCGGCTTTGCCAGCGTCGGCCGCGATCGCGTGCTGCGGCTGTGGCTGGACGGCGAGGAGGCGAGCTATCCCAGCCCGCATCCGAATTCGGTCAAGTGCCTGGTGGCCAGCGCCGACGGCCGGATGCTGATGTCCGGATCGTACGGCGGCACGGTGGCCGCCTTCGACCTCCACCACCGCCGCTGGCTGCCGATGCGGCGGCCGACCTCCGCCGGCATCTCGGCATTGACCTACCGCGCTGCCCGCCAGCGCTTCGTCGCGAGCTCCTACGATGGGGAACTCTATGAACTCTCCCACGCGTGAAACCGACACCGGCTGGCACTGGCCCCACTTCCCGCGGGCTCTCTGCGGCACGCCCAGCGACCGCGAGCGCCTCGGCCTGCCCGACCGCTACGTCGCGACCCGCTTCGAAGCGACGCTGCCGGCGGCGCTGCGCGCGCTGCGCGGCCTCGCGCCCGAGCAGCTGGCGGGCCGCATCGCCGACCCCGACGCTCCGCTGGTCGAGCGCCTGGCCGCCGGCGACCTGCTGGCCTGGATCGGCGATCCGCGGATCCGCACACTGGCTCCGGACATGGTGGCCATTCCGGGCGGCCGGGTCGAGATCGGCCTCGATTCCGGACGGATCGACGCGGTGGTGGCGCGCTACGACGGGCTCGGCATGGAACGCGAGTGGATCGAAAAGGAGTGTCCGCGCCACGCCGTCGATCTCGCGCCCTATGCGATCGCGCGCCATCCGGTGACCAACGCCGAGTACCACGAGTTCCTGCTCGACACCGGCCACCCGGAACTGCCCAGCAGTTGGGATTTCCGGCGCTTCCCGGTGGAACGCGCCAACCATCCGGTGTACACGGTGAGCGCCGCCTCGGCCGACGCTTATGCGGCGTGGCTCGCGCAGCGCACCGGCCGCAGCTTCCGCCTGCCGACCGAAGCGGAGTGGGAATACGCCGCGACCGGGCCGGACGGGCGGGAGTTTCCCTGGGGCGAGCGCTTCGATGCCGACTGCGCCAACACGGTCGAAACCGGCCTGTTCCGCACCAGCGCGGTCGGCGCCTTTCCCGGCGGCGATTCGCCGTTCGGCATCGCCGACATGGCGGGCAACGTCGAGGAATACGTCGCCGACGACTATGCGCCCTATCCCGGCGGCCGCACGGTGGTCGACCATCTGGTGCAGATCCACGGCCGCTACCGGGTGGCGCGCGGCGGCAGTTTCGCGCGCTTCCGCGATCTCGCGCGCACCCGCCGCCGCCACGGCCACAATCCGCGCTCGGTCACCTACGCGATGGGGTTCCGCCTCGCCGAAACGCTCGGGTAAGCCGTCACGGCGCCAGCGGCGGCTCCTGCATGGCGGCGATCTGCTCGCGCAGTTCGAGGATCCGCTCCTCCCAGTAGCGCGGCGTCTGGAACCACGGGAACGCGGCGGGGAACGCGGGGTCGTCCCAGCGCCGCGCGATCCAGGCGGCGTAGTGGATCAGGCGCAGCGTGCGCAGCGGCTCGATCAGGGCCAGCTGGGCGCGATCGAAGTCGGCGAACATTTCGTAGCCCTCGAGCACGTCGCGCAATTGCGCTTCCTGTTCCGACCGGTCGCCGGACAACAGCATCCACAGGTCCTGGACGGCGGGTCCCATGAGGCTGTCGTCGAAGTCGACGAAGTGCGGTCCCGGTTCGGGCGCCGCTTCGTTCCACAGGATGTTCCCGGGGTGGCAGTCGCCGTGCAGGCGCTGCCAGCGCGGTGCGCCGGCGGCGAACGCCCGGCGCACGCCGTCGAGCGCCTGCGCCAGCAGGCCGCGGTAGATCTCGACCAGCTCCGGCGGCAGCCAGTCGTGCTGCAGGAGGTAGGCGCCGGGCTCGGCGCCATAGGTGTCGGCGTCGAGCCGGATGCGCGTCGCGAACGGGCGGCGGGCGCCGACCGCATGCAGGCGGCCGAGGAAGCGGCCGATGCGTTCGCGCACCGCGGGATCGGACAGCTCGGGGGTGCGTCCGCCGCGACGTTCGAACAGCGCGAAGCGGAAGCCGGCGGCCGTGTGCAGGGTTTCGCCGCCCAGCCGCAAGGGCGGCACGGCGGGCACTTCGGCCTGTGCGAGATCCTCGGCGAACGCGTGTTCTTCGCGGATCTGCGCATCGGTCCAGCGCCCGGGGCGGTAGAACTTCGCCACCACGGTCGGGGGCGGTGGGCCCGGGTGGGCCGTTGCGTCCGCCGACGCCTCGAGCCCGATGAGGAACACCCGGTTCTCGTAGCTGTTGAGCGCGAAAAGCTGGCCCGATGCGCGGAACCCGGCTGCGGAGCCGACGGCGTCGATCGCGTCGAGGATGGTGTCGGGCGAGAGCGCGGCGAAGGGGGTTGCGGGCGAGGACATAGGGCGAACTGTACAATCCGGCGGCGATGCCGGCCAATGACTATCTGCGCCGCATTCTCAACGCGCGCGTCTACGACGTTGCCATCGAGACTGCCCTGGACCCCGCCCCGCGCCTTTCGGCGCGATTGGGCAATCGCGTCCTCCTCAAGCGCGAAGACCTGCAATCGGTCTTCAGCTTCAAGCTGCGCGGCGCATACAACAAGATGGTCCATCTCGATCGCGCCGCACGCGCGCGCGGGGTGATTGCGGCATCGGCGGGCAACCATGCGCAGGGCGTGGCCCTGGCGGCGCAGCGGCTCGGCTGCCGCGCGGTGATCGTGATGCCGGTGACCACCCCGCAACTGAAGATCGATGCGGTGCGCAGCCGCGGCGGGGAGGTCGTCCTCCACGGCGACTCCTACTCCGATGCGTACGCGCACGCGCTGACGCTCCAGGAAAAGCGCAAGCTGACCTTCGTGCATCCGTTCGACGATCCGGACGTGATCGCGGGCCAGGGCACGATCGGCATGGAGATCCTGCGCCAGCACCACGCGCGCAACGGCAGCGTCCCGGGTGCGCACCCCGACGCGAACCCGGCGCCGATCGATGCGATCTTCGTGCCGATCGGCGGCGGCGGGCTGATCGCGGGGGTCGCCGCTTACGTGAAGGCGGTGCAGCCCGAGGTGAAGATCATCGGCGTGCAGACCGTCGATTCCGACGCCATGGCGCGTTCGCTGGCGGCCGGGCGGCGCGTGCAGCTCGCCGAGGTCGGACTCTTTTCCGACGGTACGGCCGTGCGCATGGTGGGCAAATACACCTTTGACCTGTGCCGGCGCTACGTCGACGAGATCGTCACGGTGGATACCGACGCCTTGTGCGCGGCGATCAAGGACGTGTTCCAGGACACCCGGTCGATCCTCGAGCCGGCGGGCGCGCTGTCGGTGGCGGGCTGCAAGCAGTACGCGGCGGGCAAGCGCCTGCGCGAGCGCACGCTGGTGGCGATCACCAGCGGTGCCAACATGAATTTCGACCGGCTGCGCTTCGTTGCCGAACGCGCCGAGGTGGGCGAGCAGCGCGAAGCGTTGTTCGCAGTGACCTTGCCCGAAGAGCGGGGCTCGTTCAAGCGCTTCTGCGGGCTGCTCGGCACGCGCGCGATCACCGAGTTCAACTACCGCATCTCGGATGCCGCGACCGCGCACATCTTCGTCGGCGTCGAAACCGCGGGCCGCGACGATGCGCGCGCGCTGGCGCGCAGCTTCGAGCAGGCGGGCTTCGCGACCAGCGACCTGACCGACGACGAACTCGCCAAGGAGCACCTGCGCTACATGGTCGGCGGGCATTCCCCGCTGGCGGTGGACGAGCGGGTGTTCCGCTTCGAGTTCCCCGAGCGCCCCGGCGCGCTGATGCGCTTCCTGAGCGCGATGTCGCCGGCGTGGAACATCTCACTCTTCCATTACCGCAACCAGGGCTCCGATTACGGCCGCATCCTCGTCGGCATGCAGGCCCCGAAGCGCGACCGCGCGGCGGTCAAGCGCTTCCTCGCCGACCTGGGATACCAGTACCAGGAAGAAACGGGGAGCGGCGCGTACCGGTTGTTCCTGGGCTAGCGTACGGCGTTGTACGCCGGCCCACCGCCGGGCCGGCGCAGGTGGCATCATGCGGATGATGAAACCATTGAAGCACGAAGCGGAGCTTTTCAAAGCGGCCATGATCGCCGGCGTCCAATACGCCGAAGGCAGGGGTGTCGTGAAGTTCGAGGCGGCGGACTCGGCCAGCGAGAAGCTTCTGTATATCTACAGGCTTTTGGTTCACGACAAAGTGATCCAACCGCTGCCGGAGGACCAGGTCGCGGAAAAAGCGCTCCGACACAAGCTCGCCCTTTGGTACGCCAAGCAACTGCCGGCGGATCACCCCCTTTTGCAGAAGTAGCGAAGTGAACGCCCCGGGATTGAGTCAGGCGGGAACCCAGGACCGGCCATTTGACATCCGGTCGGAGGGCGCAGACGCGTGACGTTCGTCAAGGACCGTTTCCTGCCGCGATCCCAGCTCTTGACAACGGAGGGCGTGCGCGTAGAGTGGGAGTCGCAATGACACCTCCGCGAGTACCTCCCGGATTCCGGGATGGAAAGCAGGGGAACGGGGTAAGACCCGCCGACATTGCCACGGCGCAGCGAGCCTGCGCCGTTTTCGTGCGTGCTCAGCACGGGCGCAATCGTCCTGGGATTTCCATCGGGAAAACATCGCCGCGCCAGGCCAGACTTCCTTTGGCGAAACCGGCTGTTGATCGAACCAGCAAGTGGACCGTGCAACGGCCGCTGCCCGAGATCACCGGCCTCTTGCACTGCGCCGGTCATCCTCCACCTGGTTGAAACACGGCGGCGTTCGCCACGAAATCCTTCTCCCGCCGTCAGCGCCCGCACACCCCGCAGCGCGGGTCCTGCGCGAACCGCATTTCCTGGAATCGTCCCTGCAGCGCATCGAACCGGATCAGTCGCCCGCTCGCCGGCGATCCGGCGCCGGTCAGGATCTTGATCGCTTCGCCGGCCTGCAAGGAGCCGATCACGCCCGTCAGCGGCGCGAACACGCCGGTCGTCGCGCAGGGTTCGTCCGCGCCCTGCGCATCTTCGGGGAAGAGGCAGGCATAGCATGGGCCTTGCGGGTGGCGGAAATCGAATACCGTGAGTTGGCCGGAAAATCCGCTTGCCGCGCCCGACACCAGGGGAATTCCCGCTGCGCGACAGGCGCGGTTGGCGGCGTAGCGCGTGGCGCGGTTGTCGGAGCAATCGACGACGACGTCGACGCCGGGCAGCGCTTCCGCGAGGCTCGCCGCCGTTGCCCGTTCGCCGTGCGCTTCGATGCGCACCTCCGGATTGATCGCCGCCAGCGCCGTGCGCGCCGATTCGACCTTCGGCATGCCGAGGCGATGCGTCGTGTGCAGGATCTGGCGTTGCAGGTTGGTGAGGTCCACGCGATCGGCGTCGAACAGGGACAGTCGTCCCACGCCCGCAGCGGCGAGGTAGATCGCCGCCGGCGAACCCAGGCCGCCCGCGCCGATCACGACCGCACGGGACGCCCGTAGGCGCTCCTGTCCTTCGACTCCGATCTCGTCGAGCAGGATGTGGCGCGAATAGCGGAGCAGCGTTTGATCGTCCATCGATGGCCGGGGGCCGATCCGCGAACCGCGCGCCCGCAGCGTTGCGGACGATGCCCGATCGGCCTTGGCCGCAGATTACCAAACTGCCGGACCGGAGGTGTCAAGCGCCACCGCCCTCGGGATTCCACCAGGAGATGCCTGCCGGGAAATCCGCGACCAATCTCCGGCGCAGGAGCCAGACTATGCCCGTGCGTGCATGTTGAGCCAACATACCGCGGCCACGACACTCCAGGCCGCGGCGTCGACATCGATGTTTTGGCCGGCAAGTTCTGGCACCGTCGATTCGGTGATGATGCCGGCCTCGTTGAACCGAAAGCGCGCGATCGTCGATTCTTCCGTCGCGCCGGCGGTGCTCATCGGCCTGCACTCGATCTCCCCGAGCGGTGGCACGCAATCGCCGGGAATGGCAAGCACGAACTCGACATATGAGCCTGCGTGCGCGACGACGAATCGCTCCGCACCGGGATCGTAGGCGATGCGCAGTCCGCGTAGAAGGGGGCGGTTTTCGGCGGCTCGCTCGGCAAGCTTTGCGAACGACCGAAACAGGCCCCGCAGCACGGGGGAAATGACGGTGCCGCTGTCGCCGGTCTTCTTCCGCGAAACTTTTTTCATCGGCGGCCACACCTTTGATGCCACACGATCATGAGGCACATTCGTTCATCGTAAAGCGCTCGGTTGGTGCCGCAATGAGGAGGATTGCGATCGATGCGCTGGGGTGCGTGGCAATCTGCACGCCAACGTCATTCCGGGTCGACGTCACCACGAGACGCCGACGGATACCCGCCAACCTTACGCGCTCCCGCGCTGTTCGTCGAGCGATATATTTTTTTCGCCGATCGCTTGAATTTCGCGGTACCGCATTCCAGTCCCGATGGCGTTCCGCTTGGCCAAGCGCCCCCGCGGGTGCCCGCAGGGGCATACACTCCGTCCATGCAACAGCTCCCCACGCACTCGACAACCGGCGCAGGCGCCCGTCGCATGCGTCGGCCGTGCCGGGCGGTTTCCGCGCGTACAGACGCTGGATCGCCAGCCCTGCGGCAAGAAGCTGACGGTTTACACGAAGGACCATCCGATGGCGGGAAACCCAAGTAGCAAGAGCAAGCCGACTTTCCATACGCCAATGCGGTTCGACTGGACCGACGAAAAGCTGCAGACACTCGGCCAGGAGCAGTTGCTCAGCCTTCTCGAGAATCTCGATCGCCAACGGGCGATCGGCCGTATCCCCGAGAGCACCGCCGCGGACATCGATCAGCGGATCGGGTCGTTGCTGACGGTCCGCAATCGGGCCAAGCGCCGCAAACAAACCGCGGCGGCGACGTGACCGACCTGCCGTGCCACCGGTTGCCGGGGGTGTGGCGGGCCCCGAGTACGGCGCGGATCCGGTCGACAGAAAGTTCCCGATGATCGTGCGCCGCCGCACATGGCTTTACCGTCTGGCCGGCCAACTGCATGCGCAGACCGTGTCGTTCCGTGATCCGGTCACCGCGTCCCGGGCGCGCGTATTCCTCCGGCAGTCGGTCGGCAATCCGCTGGAGCTGTGGGCGCGAAGCGCCAATGATCTGATGCGGCACGAGCAGTCTTCTTCGGATTCGTCGCGAGCGCAAACATCGCGTCGATGAAACGGCCGGTCGGTGCGGGGGATCACATCGGGTCTACGTTTTCCTATAATCCGGTGGCAATCTCGCACCGATGATCATGCCCGCTCCCGACTCCTCTGCGCTCCACTTTCTTTCCGGTTTGCCGCGCTCCGGCTCCACGCTGCTGACCGCGTTGCTGCGCCAGAATCCGCGCTTCCACGCCGACATCACCAGTCCGCTCTACACGATGGTGACCGCGATGGCGCAGAAGATGAGCGACGAGACGGAGTACGGCACGTTCTTCACCGATGCGCGGCGGCAGGCCGTCATGCGGGGGCTCTTCGAAAGCTATTACCGCGACGCCGGCGCCGCCGTGGTCTTCGACAACAATCGCGGCTGGTGCGGCATGCTGCCGGCGCTGGTGCAGCTCTTTCCGCAGACCCGCGTCATCGCCTGCGTGCGCGAAGTGGCCTGGATCGTCGACAGTTTCGAGCGCATCTTGCGCCGCAATCCGTTCCGCCCGACGGTGTTGACGGGGTTCAAGCTCGATACGACCGTCTACACGCGCGCCAACGGCCTGGCGTCCCCGGGCGGCTCGGTCGGCTTCGCCTACGAAGGCCTGAAGGAGGCGTTCTACGGCGAGCACGCGGCGCGGCTCATGCTGCTGCAGTACGAAACCCTGACGCGGGAACCCGCCCGCGCGATGGCGGCGGTCTATCGCTTCCTCGGCGAGCCCGCATTCGAGCACGATTTCGAGCACGTCGAGTTCGAGGCCCCGGCTTTCGACGAGCGGATGGGCGCGCCCGGCATGCACCGCATCACCGGGCGCGTGCGCATCAACGAACGGCCGTCGATCCTGCCGCCGGATCTCATCCGCCGCTGCGAAAACGATTCCTTCTGGCGCGATCCCGGCGCCAATCCGCACGGGGTGCTGATCGTCTGACGGGGCGCGCGGCGCGCTCATAGTTTCCCGAGGTTGTGCATGACCCGCGCGAACTCGCGCGGCTTGATGCCGCCGATCGCCCCGGGGATCTGGTTCTTGAATTTGCGGAAGTAGTAGCGGATCGCGTCCACAGTGAGGCCGAGACGGTCGGCGATTTCGTCGTCCGGTTCTCCCAGCAGCCCGGCCCGCAGCACGTCGGCTTCGCGCGGAGTGAACCGCATCGCGAGCAGCTCGTGGATGTAGGGGCGAACCCGCAGCTCCATCGCGATGGCGATGCGCTGGGCGGCGTAGAACAGCGCGAACACGCCGCTGTCGGAGGGCGGCGCGGAAAAGAACGCGAAGAGCGCCCCGCGCGAAAGCCCGCCGCGCGCCGGCACGACCGCGAGGCTCGTCGTGTCGTCCGCCGCGCTGTTCGCCGCGTTGCGCCGCAGCCAGGTCTTGATGACGTCGGGATGGCGGATTTTCGTGTGGATCCAGGAGCAATGCTCCTCGATGGTTCCGATCAGCGGGCGCCACTCCTGGCTCGCCCGTAGCAGCAGCGGGTCGCGCTCGGCGATCATGGTCGCATACAGCCGTTGCAGTTCGGGCGCCATGGTGCCATGCATGCGCGGTGGAAGCGGATCGAGTCCGGTACAGCCGTGATCGACCAGCACGCACAGGCACTGTCGCATCGGCACGATCCTGTCCAGCCGTTCGCCCAGTTCCCGATCCAGCAGATCGGGGGCCATGCTTTGCAGCGGCAGCATGAGGTCGTCGATGCGTCGCCGCAGTTCGGAACTCAGGTGCGATGCCGGGCCGCGCCACGGCTCGGAGCCGGCATCGCACCGCAGCACCGGATGGGCCGGGCGCTCCAGAGCAGGACGTTCGGGGACCAACCGCGCGGTCCGGCGCGGGTCGGGGCGCGTCGCCTGCGGCACGCGGGAATGCATGGGAACGGGCTCGGCGCACTGTTTGGCAGACCAGGAAACCACGAATCGCTCCTTCCGTTTTCATATGCCGGATTCGAATGCTGCGAATGACGTTGCAAGGGGTGCCGGTGCGCTACGGATCGGTGTCGACGCGGCGCAGGTCGAACTCGAATCGCGCGCCGTGCGGCGACTCGTTGTGTGCTCGCAGCGTGCCACCGTGGGCACGGACGATGGCGTTGCAGATCGCCAAGCCGAGACCCAGGCCGCTGCCGATTTCCTTGGTGGTGAAGAACGGCTCGAACATGCGCGCCATCGCCGTCGGGCTGATGCCCTTGCCGTTGTCCCGCACGGCAATGACGATCCGTTCGTCCTCGGCCCGCGTTTCGATGCGCACCCAGGCAGCTTGCGCCGCGGCGCCGGAGGCACGTCGGCCCGCGTCGGCGCGGGTTGCGGCGGCGGCGTTGGACAGCAGGTTGATCAGCACCTGGGTGATTTCCCGCTCGGTGCCGACGACCCGGCACGATCGCGCATGCACCTCCACTCGAAGCTGTGCCAGTTCGTGACGGCAGAACCGCAGCGCGGCGTCGATCGCGGCGGTGATGTCGAAGAGCTGCCGCTCCGCAGTGCCTGCGTCGGCGTGGGCGTCGCCGTGGCTGTCGGCGGGCATGTCGTCATCATGGCGGAACGCGAACACGCGCAGGCCGGCGACGATGTGCCCGATGCGGTCGAGGCCGTCGCGGATCGTCGCCACCAGTTCGGCGGCGCGTTCCGGCGATTCCCGCGGCGCATCGTGCAGCAAGGCGACGGCCGATTGCATGTACGACACCGGGTTCTGGATCTCGTGCAGAACGCCGGCAGCGAGGACGCCGATCGATTTGAGCTTTTCATGCTGGATCAGGGCGGCGCGCACCGATTCGAGTTCGCGATTGGCGGCCTCGAGCCGGGTGTTGAGCGTGCGCAGCGCACGCTCGGCCATCGCCGCGCGCCCGAGGTTGCCCAGGCGTGCCGAGAGTTCGGCAAACGAGAACGGCTTGGCCAGGAAGTCGTCGATCCCGCTTTGCAGTGCCGCGATCCGTTCGGACTCCTCCATGCGCGCGGTGATCAGCACGGCCTTGCACGCGAGGCCTTCGCGCCGCAGGGCACGCACGAGATCCAGACCGTTGATGCCGGGCAGCATCCAGTCCGTGAGCAGCACGTCCGGAACCTGGGCGCGCGCCTGCGCCAGGCCGTCGGTGCCGCTGGCTGCGGTCGCGACGTCGAACCGGTCCGACAGCGCCTGCGCGATCAGCCAGCGCAATTCGGGCTCGTCCTCGACCAGGAGCACCGTGGGGCGCCGCTCGCCGGTTTCGGCCGGCCCCGGAAGGGCGACGCCCGCGGGCGGTTCGCAGGCAACCCAGTTCGCGACATCGCCGAGGAGGGCCGGAGCCGCGGCGGCGCCGGATGACGCCGGGGCGATCGGCAGCCAGACCGTGAAGCGCGCGCCTTCGCCGGGCGCGCTGCGCAGTTCGAGACGGCCCGCCATCTCCCGCGTCCACTCGCGAACCAGGGCCAGCCCGATACCCAGGCCATCGTGACGGCACGAGGGCGGCACGGTCAGGCGGCGAAACGGCTCGAAGACCGCTTCGTGGTGTTCGGGGGCGATGCCGATGCCCTGATCCTCGACGAAAAAGCCGGCATCGCTCCCGCGCACGCAGGAGCCGATGCGGATCTCCCCGCGCCCCGCGGAAAACTTCACGGCATTGCTGAAGAGGTTGAGGAAGATGCATTCGAGGCCGCGGACGTCGGCGCGCACGCGGATTCCGTCGGCGTCGAAGGCATCGATCCGCGTTGCCCCGCCCAATCCCGGATGGTGCGCGACGGTGCCCACCATGCCGCGCAACCACGCGTCGAGCGCCACGTCCTCGATCTGCGGCGGTCGCCGCCGATCGTGGCGGATCCGCTCCAGCAGACCGTCCGAAAGATGAATCAGTCGCAGGCAGTTCTGCCGCGCGATGCGCACGCATTCGCGCGCCTCCGGCGCGAGCTCCGGCATGCGCGTCAGGCGCTGCAGCGGCCCGTCGACGAGCGTGAGGGGCGTGCGCAGCTCATGCACCAGATGCAGCAGCGACCACAAGCGCTGCGCGTCCCGCGTTTCGGCGGGAATATTCGCGACTGCCGATTCCGGCAGCAACAGGCGCCGCAGATTGTGGAACCATGGTTTGCGCCCGCCCCATCCGGAGGCGTCATCACGGGAGCCCATTGCGCTCATGACGGTCCTTCCCCTGTTCTTTCCCAC
Organism: Burkholderiales bacterium GJ-E10; assembly: GCA_000828975.1. Taxonomy (NCBI): domain Bacteria; kingdom Pseudomonadati; phylum Pseudomonadota; class Betaproteobacteria; order Burkholderiales; species Burkholderiales bacterium GJ-E10. The sequence goes on from AP014683.1 coordinate 3,069,704, forward strand.
GCGGGTCGTGCTCATCGACGATGAGCCGCGAGTCCTGCGCACGACATCCTTGCTGCTCGAACGTCTGGCCGCGGTGGCCCAGGTCCTGTGCTTCGAGCGCCCCGAGGACGCCCTCGATCATTTCGAGCGCGTGCGCGCGCGGACGGACGGCCGCGATCCGTTTCCGTCCCTCCGCGCGCGCGACGAGTACCGCGACGGGCCGGACCGCGAGGGGCCGCGCATCCTGCGCGCGCTCGATCTTTCGTCCTCCAGCCTGCGTGCCGCGCTCGATGCCGCGCTGCGCGATCCGGTCGATTCCCTGGTCGTATGCGACTACGCGATGCCGCGGATGGACGGCATCGCATTCTTCGAACGCCTCGCCGATCCCCATGTGCGGCGCGTGCTGCTCACCGCGCTCTGCGACGAGCGATTTGCCGTCCAGGCGTTCAACCGCAACCAGATCCACCAGTTCGTCCACAAGGCGGATCCGTCCGGCCCCGCGGGGCTGGTGGCGCTGCTTGCCGCACAGCTGCGGGCGTTCTTTCGCGTCCGCACCGCGGCGGCGTGGGCGGCCCTCGCCGCAGGAGCCGGCGGCGAGTTTCTCCGCCATCCCGGTGTCGGGACATTGCTCGATGAAGTGACGCGCGAATGCGGGGTGCGGGGCTTCGTGTTTCAGCCCGACCCTCCCGGATTTATCCTGCATTGCGGGCCGGGCGACTACCGCCTTTTGGCATTGGGTGACGAAGCGAGCCTCGATCGCTGCGCCCGGGTCGTCGAGGAAATCGACGGTCCGGCCGCGCTCGCCCGCGCGCTGCGCGCCCGCGACGTGATGCCCGTGGGCCGTGGCGGCCGCCCCATCTATGAGGCGGACGCCGATTGGCGCGCCGCCGCCCTCGCGCCGAACCGGCAAAGAGAGCGCGGCGATGCCATCCTGTTCTGGGTGGTGATCCCGTTGGCGCATGGGTGCGAAGAGGGTCGATGAAGTGGGTCGATGAGCGGCGCGGCCCGCGCACGGGTCCGCCGGCATGGGGTCCGGGAGCGGAGCCGGAACACTAGGCGAGGTCCGTCGCCCTGCCACTACCGGGTCCGGGAGTCCCGTACCGGACGGATCGGCAAACAATGCCGACATGCCCGCCGCACTTCCGAAATTCCGATTGCGTTCGCTCCTGGCGACGCTGCTGGCCCTCGCCGTCCTTCCGGCGTGGGCTGCGCAATGGGGCGGGCCCGGCGCCTGGGCCGGCCTGCTCGACCCGGCGGCCGGCTGTGCCGCCCCGCAGGTGATCGGCATCTGCACCTGTGGCGGCGTGCCCTGCGGAGTCCGCGTCCGGCGCTACGTGCCGGTCGCGATCGTCGAGACCGTGCGCAGCCCGGGAGACTCGCTGATTGGGGCACTGCCGTTCCTGCCGTCGGCGCTGCCCGGCGTGCTGGGCGCGGCGAGCGGACTCGGCGCCACCGGCAGCTCTTCGCTTTCCACCACCGACAACACCGCCGAGGCGCACGTCTGGACCCTGGCCGATCTGCCCATCCCGGGCTTGTCCTGCCTCGCCTGCGGCCCCTCCTCGGCGCTGGTTCCCGCCGCGCCGCCGACGGACGGCGGATCAGCCGCCGCCACGATCTGCGGTGCCGTCGCCGCGACCGACCAGACGCTCGCTGCCGCGGCCGGCGCACTCGCGGTGCCCGGCATGCCGCGCCTCGTCTACGCGTCCGAACTCGACGCGGTGAATTGGCGGACGGGGTGTCGCGATGCCGCCCCGGCGCTTGCCGCGCTCGCCACCGGCTCGATGCCGACGGTCGGCGCCTGGGGCGCATTGCTGCCGCGCCAGATGCGCGCCATCGGCCCGCCGCCGCGGCTGTACTCCGCGCTGACCGGCGTGCGCGCGATGAGCCTGGCGCGCGATCAGCTGGGTGCGTTTCCCTTTCCGGTCGACACCCAGGGCAAGATGCAGCAGGCGTATCCCGTTGTGAGCGCTTGCTTTCGGGTAGGACGGCTTCCTCTGCCGACCGCCCCTGCGGCCGAGATGCCCGTCGAGGTCAGTCCGGATGGTCGCTATGCCTGGGTGTACTGGCGCCCGGTGGTCTGCTGCATCGGCGCATCGATGCAGGCGCAATGCCTCCGGCCTTAGCGGCGGCGCAGCGGCGGCGGCATGGCGACCGTCGCGACGCCCGGCGTCGCCGACGCGCGCGGTCGCCCCTTCCAGCCATGCCCGATCACGATCTCGAAGGTGAGCGCGATGCGCCCTTCGCCATCCCGCAGGGCGTCGAGTTCGGCGTGCAGGGCACGCGCCACCCGGCCCGACGGCAGGCCGCGCGCCCGGTCGGCGCGCGGGTTGGCGCCCAAGGCGCGCACTTCGGTCAGCAGCGCGTTGGCGCCGGGAAAGGTGAGCCGCAGCGTCTCGGACTCCGTCACCGGTGTCTCGAATCCCGCCGTGACCAGCATGTCGCCGAAATCATGCATGTCGACGTAGGGCATCGGCCGCGCCGCCACCCCGGCGCGCACGCAGGCGGCGCGCAATTCCCGCAGGGTGTCGGGCCCGTAGGCGCTGAACAGCACGAGGCCGCCCGGCCGCAACACCCGGGATACTTCGGCGATGACCTCGTGCGGCGCCGGGTGCCACGGCAGCATGAGGTTGGAGAACACCAGATCGATCGACTCGTCGGGCCACGGCAGGCGGCCGGCGTCGGCGCACACCGCCCACGGCGGCGGCCCGGCCCGGCGCGCCAGCAGTGCGCGCCAGCGCCATGGGCCGGCCGATCCGGCGCCGCCGCTGCGCTCCGGATCCGCCCGCAGCATGGCCTCCGACAGATCCGCGCCGAAGACCTGCGCCTCGGGAAACCGGGCCTGGAGCGCGGCGCGACCGCGCCCTGCGCCGCAGCCCAGGTCGAGGATGCGCGCCGGGGCGTGCCGTAGCACCGCCAGGCGCTCGATCAGACGGTTGCCGGTCTCCCGCACCAGCGCGTCATGGTCGGCGAAGCGCGCGGCGCGTGCGTCGAACTGACGGCGAACGGTCGGGACGAGGACCTGGCTGCGGTCGGAGTTCATCGCGCCGGCGCCGCCCGGCGCAGGACGGACCGGGTCGCCAGCGACGCGAGCGCAGCGCCCAGCAGCCCGCCCGCCGGGCACAGCAGCCATGCGAACGCCAACGGGGCCGGGGCGTCCGTCCATCGCAGGGAATATTCGGTGGCGAGTTCCGCAAAGACCGGGGCGAGCCGGGCGCCCGCCCACAGCACGATCGCGGCGGCGAGCGCACCGGCCAGCGCCATGCTGATCGCCCCCGCATAGACGTAGGGCCGTCGCAGCGCCGCGGGCTCCATGCCGAGGATCTGGAATACGCGCAGTTCCTCCGGATCGAGCCGCAACGCCACCCGGGGCCACAGATCGGCGATCAGCGAGAATCCCGCTACCAGCGCTGCAAGCAGCACCAGGCCCAGCAGCGTTCCGGCGCGTGTGGCGAAGTGCGTCAGCGCATCGAGCTTGCGCGCCGTCCCCGGTTCGTAGGCCACTGCGGTGACGCCTTTCTGCGCCCGCATCGCCGCGACCGCTTCTTCGATCGCCGCGGGCGTCGCGGTGGGGTCGAAGCGCACGATGAACGCATTGGGCAAGGGATTGGGCTGCAGATCGTTCAACCCGCTGTCGGCCAGGCTTTTGCGCGCCACCAACGCCGCGCGCGCGGCGTCGCGGCCGACGAATTCGACCGCCACGACGGGCCCGGCCTGACGCAGGGCGCCGCGCAGTGTATCGAGGTCGACCAGCCGTTCGTTGCGCGCCGCGAACACGAGCGCGGACGGAACCGCCCAGGCGGGGCGCTCCGGCGGCCAGGCACGCCATGCCGCCGTGGCGATCAGGATCGCCGCCGCGACGACCATCGCGGTACAGAGTGCCGAAACCGCCAGCGTCAGCGGCTTGCGGAACAGTCCGCGCAAGGCGAACCGCAATGCCGCGCTGCGGCTCGAACCGATGGGTTGCGCCGGTGCGGCACTCATGCGGCCAGTCTCCCGTCCCGGAGGCGCAGGATCCGGGCGCGCGCCGGCCAGCCTCGCGCAATCCGCGTCGCTGGCGCCGAAGCCGCGTTTGCACCGGGATCGGTATCCGGCCGGGGGTGCGCCGGCGCGCGGGTCGACGCGACGACCGTCACGCCCGCGCCGGCGAACTGATCGACGACCGCGACGAGTTGCGCCGCGACCGGCGCGTCGAGGTCTTCGAGCAGATCGTCGAGCAGCAGCAGCGCCGGCCGGTTCACGAGTGCGCGCGCCAGCGCGACCCGGCGGGCCTCGCCGCTCGCCAGGTCGGCGCAGCGGATTCCGCCCAGGCGATTCGCATCCAGCCCCACGAGTTCGAGCGCCGCGCGCGCGCGGCGCAGGCCTTCGTCGGCGCCGACGTCCGCCACCCATGCCGCGAAGGCGACGTTGTCCAGCACGCTGTGCCGGACAAGCAGCGGCGCCGCCGCCGACAGGATGCCCAGGGAGCGGCGCAGATGGGCACGCGCCAAGGGGCCGACCGCCGCGAGGTCTTCGCCGGCGATGCGGATCACGCCCGCACTGGGGGTGTCCAGGCCGGCCAGCAGGCGCAGCAGGACGCTCTTGCCGCTGCCGCCCGGGCCTTCGAGCACGACGAATTCGCCGCGCTGCACCTGCAGGTCGATTCCCTGCAGCGCCGGGCGGAGCGCGCCATAGCGCCTTTCCACGCCCTCTGCGGACAGCACCGGGGTGGCAACCGGGGTGGCGACGGTGGGGGCCGACAGGGTGGGTTCTTTTTTCACGGGTTCCGAGGAAATGCAGGAACTGGCGCGGATTGTACGTGGGGCGATGCCGGCTCCGCCCCTCTGTCACACTCCGTTCCTATAATCGGACAACCGATTTCCCCAAAAGGCCGCAAGATCGCCCCGCTCCCGCTCGACCCCGAAAAGTTCCTGAACCGGGAACTCTCCCAGCTTGCGTTCAACGAACGGGTCCTGTCCCTGGCCCAGCGCGAAACGACACCGCTGGGCGAGCGGCTGCGGTTTCTCTGCATCGTCTCGTCGAATCTCGACGAGTTCTTCGAGATCCGCGTCCCGGACCTCCTCGACGAGATGCGCGAGGCCGGCGGCATCGGCCCGTCGGCGCCGCAGTGGGAGGCCTTCATGCGGATCTCCGAACGCGCGCATGCGTTGGTCGAACGGCAGTACGCGCTCTACAACGACGAGATCATCCCTGCCTTCGCCCGCGCGCGGGTCGTCATCGCCGGGCACCGCGAGCGCAGCGAACCGCAGCGCGCGTGGGTGCGCGATTATTTCGAGCGCGAGGTGGCGCCGCTGCTGTCGCCGATCGGCCTCGACCCGGCGCATCCGTTCCCGCAGGTGATGAACAAGGCGCTGAACTTCATCGTCCAGCTGGTGGGCAAGGATGCCTTCGGCCGACCGACCGGCGTCGCCATCGTCAAGGTGCCGCGGGCGCTGCCGCGGGTGATCGCCCTGCCGCAGCGGCTGACGCCGGGGCGGCAGACCTTCGTGTTGTTGTCGTCGGTGATCCGGGCGCACCTCGGCGACCTGTTTCCGCGGCGCACGGTGACCGGGTTTTCCCAGTTCCGCGTCACCCGCGACTCCGATCTGTGGGTCGACGAGCGCGAGGTTTCCAACCTGCGGCAGGCGGTGAAGTTCGAGCTCGCCCAGCGGCACTTCGGCAACGCCGTGCGGCTGGAGATCCTGCGTAGCTGCCCGCCGCAACTCGAAGCGCTGCTCTGCAGCCAGTTCGCGCTTCCGCCCGAGACCGTGTATCGCGTCAACGGCCCGGTCAACCTCGTGCGGCTGAACCAGCTCGTCGACCATCTCACCCAGCCCCGGCATCGCTTCCCGCCCCTGGTGCCGGCGTGGCCGAAGGGCGTGGGCGAAGATACCGACATGTTTGCCGCGATCCGTCGCGGCGACATCCTGCTGCACCACCCCTTCGAGAGCTTCGAGCCGGTGGTCGAGTTGCTGCGGCAGGCGATCGCCGATCCACAGGTGGTCGCGATCCGCATGACGCTCTACCGCACCGGAACCGGCTCGGTGCTGGTCGATCTGCTTGCGGAGGCGGCGCGGCGCGGCAAGGAAGTGACGGTCGTCGTCGAACTGCAGGCGCGCTTCGACGAGGAAGCGAACGTCAACCTCGCGGAACGGCTGGAGACCGTCGGCGCACAGGTGGTCTACGGCGTGGTCGGCCTGAAGACGCACGCCAAGATGTTGCTGATCCTGCGGCGCGAAGAACGGCGCGGCAGGGTGCGGGTCGTGCCCTACGTCCATCTCGGCACCGGCAATTACCATCCCGCGACCACCAAGCTGTACACCGACTTCGGCCTGATGACGGCCGAAACGGCGATCTGCGAAGACGTCGAGAAGATCTTTCTCCATCTCACGAGCCTCACGCGCGTGCAGCGCCTGCGGCATCTGTGGATGGCGCCCTTCACGCTGCAGCGCCAGATCATCGCCGCGATCGAGGCCGAGGCCAGCCACGTTCGCAGCGGCAAGCCCGGTCGCGTCGTCGCCAAGGTCAACGCGCTGACCGACGAGGCCACCATCGAAGCGCTCTATGCCGCCTCCCAGGTCGGCGTCAGCATCGACCTGATCGTGCGCGGCGCCTGCGCGCTGCGCCCCGGCGTCAAGGGCCTCTCCGAGAACATCCGCGTGCGCTCGATCGTGGGCCGGTTCCTCGAACATCATCGGATCTACTATTTCCGCGCCGGCGGCGCCGACAAGGTCTACCTTGCCAGCGCCGACTGGATGGGTCGCAACCTCCTGCGACGCATCGAGATCGCCTGGCCGCTGCTCGACCCCGCGCTCAAGGAGCGCGTGATCGACGAGGGCCTGCGGCCTTACCTGTACGATACCGCCGACGCCTGGGTCCTCGGATCCGACGGCGCGTATGCGCCGCCGCGCAACCCGGATCGCGGGTTTCGGGCCCAGCAAACGCTGATCGAAGGACGTTCGTCGTCCGGGGAGGAATAGATGGAACTCGTATTGTGGCGCCACGCGGAAGCGGAAGACGCGGTCAACGGGATCCTCGACCTGCAACGCAAACTGACCCCCAAAGGCGAGAAGCAGGCGCGCCGGGTTGCCCAATGGCTCAACGACCGGCTACCGGATGCGACGCGGATCCTCGTCAGCCCGGCGGCGCGCACGCAGCAGACCGCGCAGGCGCTCGTCGAACTGTCCGATCGCAAGTGGAAGACGGTGCCCGCCATTGCCCCCGGCGCCGACGTCGATGCGTTCCTGGCCGCGGTCAACTGGCCGCATGCCCGCAACCCTGTCGTCGCGGTCGGTCACCAGCCCACGCTGGGCCTGGTCGCCAGCCGCCTGCTGACCGGCACGTCCCTGCCGTGGGCTGTCAAGAAGGGCCAGATCTGGTGGATCAGCTCCCGCGCCGACAACGGCGATGCGCTGGCCACGCTCGTTGCCTCGATCGGACCGGGGCAGTTGTAAAGCCGGCGCTGTTTACGGTGCGAGGCCGCAGCCAAGAAGCTAAATTCTCCAGTCGGGACCCGGCATGATTCGGCGCATGAATTCGTCGAACAGCGGCACGGTGAATGCGGTGTCACCATGGCTTGGGCTCCAGATCATGCCTTTGGCGATGAGTTGCGCTCGTGTCGGCCCCAGGGACGACACGTCTCGGCCAAGAGTGGATGCGATGTCGCCGGAGCGGTGCGGCCCGGGCCCGAGTTCGGCCATGGCGCGCATATAACGCTTCTCAGCGCTCGTAAGCCGGTCAAAGCGCACGCGAAAAAAACTCTCATCGAGCGTCGCGACGGCGGCGGCGGTAGCGCCCAAGACATCATCCTCGCTTATCGGGGATTGACTTGCGGTGTCCCAGGAGTGCTTTCCCCATTCTTGGACAAAATACGGATACCCTCGCGTCTGCTCGACAATCGCACTGAGGGCTCCCTTGGTGATGTCGACTCCTGCGTCGTTGGCCGGCTTTTCAATGGCGCGCTTGGCCGCATCAGGTGGTAGCGGTCCAATCTCGGGAAAATCGAAGAGCCGCTCGGCATAGGATTTGGCCCGGCCGGTGCGGCCCCGCAACTGCGGCAAGCCTGCTCCGATCATGATCACAGGCAGACTCTGTTGGGCCGCCATGTGCAAGGCGGTGATGAGGGCGGCGAGTTCTGCCTCCGGCACGTACTGCAGTTCGTCCACAAAGATCGCCAACGCGGTTCCCGCGCTGCGCGCTGCGATTCCGGCCGCCTCGATCAGCGCCGGCAGATCCACTTCGAGGTCGCCGTTATCGGCCAGGCCCGGCTCGGGATCAAAATCGAGCCCCACCTCGATGTCCTTGAACTTCACTTTGAGCGCTGTGGCAAACCCAGCCAATCCCCGCAGGGCGCGTTGCGCCGCATCCCGGGCCGCTTCGACTCTCGAGAGCTTTAGCAGCGCCAACCGCAATTGCGGCGCAAGAAGCGCGGGCAGGGAGCGGTTCTCGGGCGCCTCGATGCGCAACGTATAAATTCCGTTCGCCTCGGCGTCCGCGCGCATGCGGTCCAGCAGCACGGTTTTGCCCACGCCACGCAGGCCAACCATCAACACGCTTTTCGCGGGACGACATTTGCGCGTGCGCTCGATCGCGATTCGAACCGTTTCGCGCAGATCATCGCGCCCCGCCAATTCCGGAGGTGGCGTGCCGGCGCCGGGAGAATACGGGTTGCCAACAGGATCCATGGGCCAGATTATACAAAAATTACGGATATTATCGACGGCCGATAAATCGGATAAGGTAGGCATGAACGCCGCGGGATGTGTCGCCTCGGTAGAAGGTGCTTGTGCCAACGGCGACCATGCCGAAAGCGCACTTGGCATTCCATTCGGAAGCGGCAACGCTCGACGGAGCGGTTACTTCGCTCGTGGAAGATCCCGAAGAGTCAGATTTCCCGCACCCGGAACAGAATCCCGACCCGCGCCCACTGCTGCGCTTCTTCCTCCAGCAGGTATCGCGTCAACGGCCGGCGGGCGAGCCAGCCGCGTTCGATGCCGAGGTCGAATGCGCCGCGGGCGCGCAGGGTCCAGCGCGGCAGGCGCACGGTGCCGCGGGCGTGGTGCATGATGATCGCGAGCCGCAGCGCGAGCAGGCGACCGGCGCGGATCGGGTCCGCCAACACGTCGATCACCTTGCGCAGGTTGCCGCGCTGTCCGAGCACCAGTTCCGCGATGCGTTCCTGATCGGAGGTCGAGAACCCGGGCAGGTCGCCGTTGCGGATCAGGTAGGCGGAGTGCTTGTGGTGGTCGCCGTGCGAGACGGCCAGGCCGATCTCGTGCAACTGGCAGGCGAAGCGCAGCACCCGCGCATCGTCGTCCGACGCGTTGGGCAGAAGTGCGCGATGGAACTTCGCCGCAGTGGCGTAGACCAACCCCGCAAGCCTGCGGTCGACGCCGAAGCGCTCTTGCCAGCGCAGCACGGTGGCGTCGCGCACGTCGTGGTGTTCCCGCCGCCCGAGCAGGTCGTAGAGCAGCCCGGCGCGCAGGGCGCCCCGGGCCGGCCGCATCTCGCCGATGCCAAAGGTGTCGAACACCGCCGAGAGGGCCGCCACGCCGCCCGCCAGGACTTCGGTGCGTTCGATCTTGATGTTGTCGAACCGGACGCGGCGGACGTCGCCGAACCCGATCAGCAGGTCGCGGAGTTCCTGCAGGCCGCGCGGCGTGATCACGCCGTCGGCCCAGCCGCGATTGCGCAGGATGAGTGATGCCGCGCCGATGGTGCCGCTGGAGCCGAACGCTTCGTCCCAGCCGAAGCGCCGATAGGCGGCCTGCGCCTCCTCCAGTTCGGCCGCGCAGGCCACCTGGGCGCGGTGCATCGCGTCGCGGTCGATGCGGCCGCCCGGAAAGAACCGCAGCGTCGCATCGACGCAGCCGATCTTGAACGATTCGGCGTGCGCGGGAACCGTTCCCTGGCCCACGATCACCTCGGTCGAGGCGCCGCCGATGTCGACCATCATCCGCCGCTTGCGCGACGGCGGCAGGGTGCGGGCGCAGCCTTCGAACACCAACCGCGCTTCTTCGCGGCCCGAGATGATCTCGATCGGATGGCCGAGAACGCGCTGTGCGCGGGCGAGGAATTCCTCCGCGTTGACCGCCTGTCGCAGCGTCTGGGTGCCGACCGCGCGCACCTGCGCCGCGTCGATTCCGCGCAGGCGTTCGTTCATCCGGGCGAGGCAGATGCAGGCGGCGTCGATCGCGGCCCGGCTCAGCCGGCCGTCGGAACCGATTCCGGCCGCAAGGCGCACGGTTTCCTTCCAATACCCGCTGCGCTCGAGATGCGACCCGACCGCCCGGGCGATCTCCAGGCGGAAGCTGTTCGAACCCAGGTCGATTGCGGCCAGCAGCATGCCCATTTCCTGCCGATCACTCCGCGCCCATCAGCGCGCGCGCGAAATCCGCCGCCACGAAGGGCTGCAGATCGTCCAGCGATTCGCCGACGCCGAGGAAGAAGATGGGGATCGGATTGCCCGCGCGCTCGCTGGCCAGCGCCGCGATGATCCCGCCTTTGGCCGTGCCGTCGAGCTTGGTGACGATCAGGCCGGTCACGCCGACAGCGGCGTCGAAGGCCCGCACCTGGGCCAGGGCGTTCTGGCCGTTGGTGCCGTCGACGACCAGCAGCACCTCGTGGGGGGCGCCCTCGTGGCTCTTGGCGATCGCCCGCTTGATGCGCTTGAGTTCTTCCATCAGGTGCGTCTGCGTTGGCAGGCGGCCGGCCGTGTCGGCCAGCAGCACGTCGCGATTGCGCGCCCGCGCCGCGCTGACCGCATCGAACACGACCGCGGCCGGATCGCTGCCGGTGTGGGAGATGACTTCCACGCCGTTGCGTTCCCCCCAGACGGCGAGCTGCTCGCGGGCCGCGGCGCGGAAGGTGTCGCCGGCGGCGAGCAGGACGGTCTTGCCCTGGTCCGCCAGCCAGTGCGCCAGCTTGCCGATGGTGGTCGTCTTGCCGGCGCCGTTGACGCCCGCGATCATGACGACGAAGGGCTTGTCGGCGTCGAGGCGCCACGCGCGTTCGCAGGGCTGCAGCAGCGCCGTCAGGTTGGCGAGCAGGATCTCCTGCACGGCCTGCACGTCGCGGGCGCCGGCCTTGCGCGCGTCGGCGCGGACGCGCTCGATCAGGGTGCTGGTCGCAGTCATGCCGACATCGGCTGCGATCAGCGCCGTTTCGAGTTCTTCGTACCAGTTCTCGTCGATCTGCTTGCCGGTAAAGACCGCCGCGATCTGCTCGCGTGTGCGCGTCAGCGTCGACCGCAGCCGGCCAAGCCAGCTCGTTTTCTGGGGAGCGGACATTTCTGCAATGATTCGGGGTGAATGGGCCTGTCGCGTGCGAGTGTATCCCGGATGACGGCCCGCCCCGGGTTCCGGCGCGGCGGTTCCGCGCGCTGCGCCCTTGCCTGCCGTTGCCGCGACCTGCATCCTGCACCAAGACATGCCGCCTCCTCCCAAGAAACGAACGGCCGGCCCGGCGGACAAGCCCGGCCGCATCCGCATCATCGGCGGCGCGTATCGCCGCACTCCGATTCCGGTTCCGGACATCCCGGGCCTGCGTCCGACCCCCGATCGCGTACGCGAAACGGCGTTCAACTGGTTGCGACACTGGTTGGGGGGCGACTTCGCGGGCATCCGCGCGGTGGACTGCTACGCCGGCAGCGGCGCGCTGGGCTTCGAGATGGCGTCGCGGGGCGCAAGCCGGGTCGTGCTGGTGGAAAAGAACGCCCGGGCGGCGGAGGCGCTGCGGGCGCTGCAGCGCAAGCTCGGCGCCGGCAACGTCGAAGTGGTCCAGGCGGACTGGAAGCTGGCCGCCACCCGCTTCCCGCCCGCGTCGTTCGACGTCGCGTTTCTCGACCCGCCGTTCGCGGCGGGGCTGCTGCCGCAGGCGCTGGATGCGGTGAAGCCGCTGCTCGCCCCCGGCGGGATCGTCTACGCCGAAGCCGCCGACCCGCTGACCGCGGAGGCGGTGCAGCCATTCGGACTCGAACTCGTGCGCGCCGATCGTGCGGGGGCGGTGCACTACCATTTGCTGCGGCTGCGCCCTTCCTGAAATAATGCGGATTCCGCCCCGACAGGCGGAGCACCCCCGACATGGTCACCGCCGTCTACCCCGGAACATTCGACCCGCTCACGCGCGGCCACGAGGACATCGTGCGCCGTGCGGCCGGCTTGTTCGATCGCGTCGTCGTGGGGATCGCCGACAGCCGCAGCAAGAAGCCGGTCTTCACCCTCGATGAGCGGGTCGAGATCGCCCGCGAGGCCCTCGGCCAGTACGCCAACGTCGAGGTCTTCGGCTTCCATGGCCTGCTGCGCGACTTCGCCCGCGAGCGCCATGCCCGGGTGATCATCCGCGGCCTGCGCGCGGTTTCGGATTTCGAGTACGAATTCCAGATGGCGGGCATGAACCGCTATCTGCTGCCCGAAGTCGAAACGATCTTTCTTACGCCTTCGGACCAGTACCAGTTCGTCTCCGGCAGCATCGTGCGCGAGATTGCCGCGCTGGGCGGCGACGTGAGCAAGTTCGTCTGCCCCTCCGTCGAGCGCCGGCTGAAGGAAAAGCTCGGGGAAAAACTCGGGGAGACGCCCGGGGAAAAACCCGGCCGGCCCGACCCCGAAACCTGATCTTCGATTCCCGGTTGCCGTGGCGCTCATCATCACCGAGGACTGCATCAACTGCGACGTCTGCGAGCCGGTGTGCCCCAACAGCGCGATCCGGCCCGGCGAGTCGATCTACGTCATCGATCCCGAGCGCTGCACCGAGTGCGTGGGCCACTTCGACGAGCCGCAGTGCCAGGCGATCTGCCCCGTCTCCTGCATCCCGAAGGATCCGAGCCGATGGGAGACGCGGGAGCAGTTGCTGGAGAAGTTCGAGCGTCTGCAAGACGGCAGCGCCTCTTCTCCCCGGGGAGCGGGATAGCGCGCGTGGGAAACGGGCGCGGAGCGTCGCGACATCTCCGAATCGAGCGCATCGATGCCCTGCGCGGCTTCGCGCTCTTCGGCATCCTGCAGGTCAACATCCAGGGTTTCGCCTGGGGCGCCGCCGATCCGCTGGGCTATCTGACGCCGGCCGCCGGCACGCTCGACGTCGGGTTGCGCTTCCTGCAGGCGGCCTTCTTTGAAGGCAAGTTCTACCCCATCTTCGCGTTCCTGTTCGGCGCCGGCCTGGCGATGCAGATGCGCAAGCTGCGGCACATGGCCGACGGCGACGCGGTGGTCGCCCGCCGCGCGCTCCGGCGCCGGCTGTGGATCCTGCTCGGCATGGGCATCGCGCACGGGCTCCTGCTCTACTGCGGCGACGTGTTGAGCGCCTACGCCGTCTGCGGCCTGCTGTTCCTGTGGGGGTTCGATGCGGGCGGGGCCGACCCTGCGTTGTCCGCGCGGCGCCTGCGGGCGTGGAGCGTGGCGTGCGCGATCGGCGCGGCGGCGACGATCTTCATCCCGCTGGCGGTCGCGACGTTCGCGCCCGGCACCACCCCGGCCGGCGCGATTCCGCCCGACCTGCTGCGGGCCCACGACATCTACGTCCACGGCGGATGGCTGGCCCAGCTCGCGCAGCGGCGCGACGATGAGATCGCGCAGCAGCTCGGGTCCATCCCGACGTTCTGGCCGCAGGTTTTCGCGTTCCTGGCGCTCGGCATGCTCGCCGGCCATGCCGGCTGGCTGCACTATCCGCAGCGGTACGCGCGGGTCTGGGCCGCGGCCCGGCGCATCGGTTTGGCGGTCGGCCTGCCCTGCGCGATCGTCGGCGGGGTCTGGGATACCGGCCACGCGCTGCATGCGCCGGGCCGGGAAGGGGGCTGGAACGACGTCCTGCTGGGCGCGAGCAGCCTGCTCGCCGCCGCGTACGTCGCGGGGTTGCTCGCCTGGTTCGCGACCGATCGGGGCGGCAGGGTGTCGCGCTGGCTGGCGTACGCCGGCCGCATGTCGCTCACCAACTACATCGGCCAGTCGCTCGCCATGAACGTCCTGCTTTCGGCCTGGGGGCTGGGTCTGGGTGCGCGGGCCGGCCGCGCCGAACTCGCCGCGCTGGCTGCGGCGATCTTCGGCGTGCAGCTCCTCCTCAGCCGATGGACCCTTGCCCGCTACCGGCAGGGGCCGCTGGAAGCGATGTGGCGGAGGGCGACCTACGCCGGGCTGCGCTGAGCGCGGCCCGGCGGGCGATTCTGCGAGCCTGCGCCCGCTGGCTTCGTTCGCGTCCCCGACTCTTCAGTGGGGCAGGACCTTGACCCACACGCCGGTGGACGGCGCGCCGTCCGGCACGGCTCCCAGGGTCTGGGTGGTCTGGGTTCCGGGTTCGCCCAGTTCGATCCACTGGCCCACGCGCCCGTGGATGCGGAATGGCCGGGGCTTGTTCTGCACCCCATACCCATAGGGCGCGGCGACGCCGCCGATCTGCAGCGGCAGCAGGTCGGCCACCACCTCGCGCCCCTGCACCGCGAAGCGCACGGAAAATGCCGAGACACCCTGGAAGAACACCGCGCCCCCGACGCCGGGGCCGATGCCTTGGGTTGCGGCCGTCCCGGCATTCGCGGCCGCGGTGCCCGGCGCGGCGCCGGTGCCCGCGATCGGCGCATAGAACTGCAGTGACTGCACCGAGGGGAGGTTCATGCGCACCACCTCGCCTTCGACGACTTCGTATCGCGCGATGTGGGTGTTCACCGACACCGAGGTCGATCCGTCGGCGCCGTTGGTCGCATCGGCCTCGGCGCCACCGCCGCCCTCGTCCGTCGACACCGAGTAGCCGTTGTCCGCGCCGCGGCCGGTGCCCGACGATGTCGTGCCGTCGCCGTCGCCGTTGTCGCTGTCGTCGCCGGTGCCGGTGGATACCGAGTAGGAGTTGTCCGATCCCTGGCGGACCGTCGCCGGCGCGCCCGGCGGCGTGTCGCGCACCAGCACGGTGAGCTGGCGCGGCATTTCACCGCCGTAGTCCTGGGCCATCGCCGCGGCGGAGAGCGTCGCGAACAGCGCCGTGCACAGCGACGCGGACAGAATCTGTCGACAACCCATGATCGCTCCGATCCGATCCGTCGATGAGATTTCCGTGGAGCCGGATGCCTGCGTTCCCCCGGACGGATGTCGCAAGACTACACGTTGAACCGGAAATGCAGCACGTCGCCGTCCTTGACGACGTACTCCTTGCCTTCCAGGCGCATCCGCCCCGCTTCCTTCGCGCCCTGCTCCCCCTTGTACCGGATGAAGTCGTCGTAGGCGATGGTCTCGGCGCGGATGAAGCCGCGTTCGAAATCGGTGTGGATGACGCCGGCAGCCTGCGGCGCGGTGGCGCCGATCGCAACCGTCCAGGCGCGCACTTCCTTCACCCCGGCGGTGAAATAGGTCTGCAGGCCGAGCAGCGCGTAGGCGGCGCGGATCACGCGGTCGAGGCCGGGTTCGGCCATGCCCATGTCCTGCAGGAACACGACCTTGTCCTCGTCGGACAGATCGGCGATGTCGGCTTCGGTGCGCGCGCACACCGCGACGACCGGGGCGCCTTCGCGTTGGGCGCGTTCGCGCACGCGGTCGAGCAGGGGATTGTTCTCGAAGCCGTGTTCCTCGACGTTGGCGACGTACATGGTGGGCTTCATCGTCAGCAGGAACAGCGGCCGCAGCGCGGCGCGTTCGTCGTCGTCGAGCGCGACCGTGCGCGCCGGCTTCGCCTGATCGAGGGCGGGCTGGATCTTTTCCAGCGCGGCGACGATGCGCTGGGCTTCCTTCTTTTCCTCGCTCACCGCCGAACTGCGCGCGACCTTGGAATAGCGGTTCATCGCCTTCTCGACCGACTGCAGGTCGGAGAGCGCGAGTTCGGTGTCGATGACCTCGATGTCGCGGATCGGGTCGACGCCGCCGGCGACGTGGACGATGTTCGGGTCATCGAAGCAGCGCACCACGTGCGCGATCGCATCGCATTCGCGGATGTTGGCGAGGAACTGGTTGCCCAGGCCCTCGCCCTTGCTCGCGCCCGCGACCAGGCCGGCGATGTCGACGAATTCGACGGTCGCCGGCAGCACGCGCTGCGGCTGCACGATCTGCGACAGCGCCTGCAGGCGCGGGTCCGGCACTTCGACGACGCCGGTGTTGGGTTCGATGGTGCAGAACGGATAGTTCTCGGCGGCGATCCCCGCCTTGGTGAGCGCATTGAACAGCGTCGACTTGCCGACGTTGGGAAGTCCGACGATGCCGCATTTCACTGCCATGATTCCGGTTCCTCAGGTTGTTTGTCGTGGTGGCCCGGCGCCGGGGGGCGGGGCGGCGTGCGGGGGTGGTGTGCAGGGGTCGTCCGTTGTCCGGGTTCGGTTCAGGTGTCCGCGAACGAACCGCCGTCACCGCGGTGCGTCTGCAGCGTCCGGAGGCGCTCCCGGATGCCGTTGCCGATGAAGATCTGCGGCTGGGACGGGATCTCGTGCTCCCGGGTCTCGCGGGCGGCGATCGCCTTGACCGCGCTGCGGAAGGCATCCTCGAACGACCCGTCGCGGGCCAGCGCATCGGCGAAGAATGCCCGCCCGAAGTCGGTCCATTGCGCCCCATCGCGGCAGCCGAACGAGGAACGATCGGCCGCCGATGCGGTGATCACCATGGTATCCGGTGTTTCCAGCGGGGCGACGAAGGCGCCCGAGTAGCACGCCGAAACGATGATCACGCGGTAGCGGATGCCGGCCTCGTCGAGCATGCTGCGCAGCGCCTGGGGCGTGATGTCGTCGAACTGATACGGAGGCAGGGACACCACGAGACGGTGATCCGGGCTGCCGTGCGAGGTCAGGAACACCGCCAGGACGTCGCTGCCGGGGTTCATCCTGTCGGCCATGGTGTCGATCGCGCGCTCCAGCGAACTGGCGGTGGCGAACGGATGCGCGTCCGGGTGGGCGCTGTTGTTGGCAAGCACGATGTCGTGGCCGGACGTGTCGAATACGTTGTCCATGATCGCGTCGGCGGCCGTCGCTTCGTGGAGGAACACGTCCTGCGTGCCGTCGCCGGCGAAGCTGATGGTGAAGAGCTGCGTCCGCCCGCTTTGCGCCGGCGTGACCGCGGCCAGCGCTTCATCGAGCAGATCGAACTGCGAGTAGAACGTCTGCTCCGACTGGGTGTCCCCGGCCTGGGCGGTGTTGGCGTCGGGCGGCGCGTTCCACAGTTGTGCACCGGGATCGATCGCCCACTGCGGTGCGAGCGTCAGGCCGAACGCCAGCACGAACGCCGCTGTGCGGCGCCATGGGGGCAAGGACGCGGACGGATGGGGCGGCGTCGCATTCTCGGGATTGCCGGTCGCCGCCGCGTTCGCCGCCGCGGATTCCGGAAAGCGCACGGCCGCCACCGCATACGCCAGCGCCAGCCAGATGAGCGGCGCCCAGGACAGCGTGTCGTATCGGCGATCGATCGCCGGGATGGCGTCCGCCGCCACCGCCAGCGCGGAGGCGGCGAGCGATTCGATGCAGGACAGCGCGAACGCCGCCGTCGCCAGGGGGACGAAGCCGCGCCGCGCGCCGCCCGGGGGTCCGTTCGTCCCCTGGCCGACCAGTCCGGCGATCCACCATGCCGCGGCGAGCGCCGGCAGTGCCCAGAAGCTGACCGCGGGCAGGGCGAGCGGGTCGAATTGGCCGGCCCCGGTGCCGACGGCGTAGAAATCGTAGGTGACGCCCAGCGCCAGATTGAGCAGAAACAGCCCGAGCAGCTGGCTGCCGCTCGCGCGCACCCGGCGCCATGCGCCCGGCAGGAAGAACCAGAAGGCGAAGCCGCTCAGCAGATTGCCGGCGAGCCCGCCGGCGAAATCCCGTTCGGGATCCGGCCTCACGTCAGTGTCCCGAGGGCTTGCTGCCGGACGTTGGTGCGGCGGTGCGCAGGCGCAGCGCCGCGGCGTCGGATTTTCCGGCGACGATCGCATCGACCGCCGCCAGCGCGCGGCCGATTCCGGCTTCGATCGCGGTCTGTTCCTCGCGCCGCGGCGGGTGCAGCACGAAGTCCGCGACTTCCTGCGCCAGCCCCTGCGTCCGCGGGTGGCCGATGCCGATGCGCAAGCGCCAGAAATCGGGGGTGCCGATCCGGGCGCAGATGTCCTTCAATCCGTTGTGTCCTGCAAGGCCGCCGCCCTTCTTGAGGCGTACGTCGCCCGGCGCCAGGTCCAGTTCGTCATGGGCGACGAGAATCTCCGCGGGGGCGATGCGATAGAACGCCGCCACGGCCTGGACCGCCTGTCCCGAGAGGTTCATGTAGGTCGCCGGCTTGAGCAGCCAGATTTCCTGGCCATCGACCGATGTGCGCGCGACCTCGCCGAAGAACTTTCTTTCGGAGCGAAACGACGCCCGCGTGCCGGCAGCCAATTCGTCGACGAACCAGAATCCGGCGTTGTGACGGGTACGCTCGTATTCGGCCCCCACGTTGCCGAGACCGACGATCAGGCGGATGCCTTGGGTCATTGCGCTTTGGTCAACCTGCGATATCACGGAAACGCAACGGGGATGTACCCCTGCGGGATGGCTGCACAGCCACGCTCCCCCGCCCCGTCATCGAGCCGGGGGAGCGAACTTCTTCCGCGCTTCCTTACTTCTTCTTGGCCGGCGCTGCGGCCGGCGCCTTCGCACCGCCCTTGGCCGGTGCAGCCGCCGCGGATTCCGCCGCCGGGGCCTCTTCCTGCGCGCCCGCCGGCACCGTCACCGTGACGAGCACCGGATCCTCCTTGCCGCGCCGCACGAGCGACACGCCTTCCGGCAGCTTGATGTCCGATGCGTGGATGGTCTGCTGCGCGGTCAGATCCGACAGGTCGACCTCGATGAACTCGGGCAGATGGCGCGGCAGGCAGGCGATGTCGACTTCGGAGGCGACGTGACCGACGATCGCCGCGGAGAGCTTCACCGCCGGCGAATTCTCGGTGCCGACGAAGTGCAGCGGCACGCGCATGTGGATCGGCTGATCTTCCGCGACGCGCTGGAAATCGATGTGCAGCACGCTGGGCTTGTACGCGTGCATCTGGAAGTCGCGCAGCAGAACGCGCTCGTTCTGGCCGTCGAGTTCCATTTCGAGGATCGAGGAGTGGAACTTCTCACGCCGCAGGGCGTGGAACAGCGGGTTGTGGGCGAGCTCGATGCTCACCGGCTCCTTGCCGGCCCCGTAGAGGATGCCGGGGACCTTGTCCTGGCGGCGCAGGCGGCGGCTCGCACCAGTGCCTTGCGCGGTTCGTTTGCTGGCGATGACTTTCATTTCGTACTCCGTAGGTTTGCGATACCCCTTTGGGTCGGGCATCTCCGCGGATGCGGAGCGGTGCCCGGTGCCGTCGGTCCGCGGGCCGCGACCAGCCGCGGCGGACCGGCTGCACTCACTCGATGAACAGGGAACTCACCGAGTCTCCGCGCGCAATGCGCGAAATCGTCTCTCCCAGCAGCGCCGCACACGAAAGCTGCCGGATCTTCGGGCAGCTCGCCGCAGCGTCGCTCAGGGGAATCGAATCGGTGACGACGATCTCGTCGAGCACCGAATCCATGATCCGGTCCACCGCCTTGCCGGACAGCACCGGATGCGTGCAGTACGCGCTCACGCGCACCGCGCCCCGTTCGCGCAGGGCGGTGGCGGCATGGCACAGCGTATTGGCGGTGTCGACCATGTCATCCATGATCACGCAGCTGCGGCCGTTCACGTCGCCGATGATGTTCATCACCTCGGCAACGTTGGCGCGCGGGCGGCGCTTGTCGATGATCGCCAGATCGGCGTCGAGGCGCTTGGCCAGCGCGCGCGCGCGCACCACGCCGCCGATGTCCGGCGACACGACGACGAGGCCGGCCGGGTTGCGCTTCCAGACGTCGCCCAGCAGGATCGGACTGGCATAGATGTTGTCGACCGGGATGTCGAAGAAGCCCTGGATCTGGTCGGAATGGAGGTCCATCACCAGTACCCGGTTCACCCCGGCGGTCTGCAGGATGTTCGCGACCACCTTCGCGCTGATGGCGACCCGCGCGGACCGCGGGCGCCGGTCCTGGCGGGCATATCCGAAGTACGGAATCGCCGCGGTGATCCGGCCGGCCGACGCGCGTTTGAGCGCATCGACCATGATGACCAGTTCCATGAGGTTGTCGTTGGTCGGCGCGCAGGTGGACTGCAGCACGAAGACGTCCTTGCCGCGGACGTTCTCGTTGATCTCGACGAAGATCTCGCCGTCGGAAAAGCGCGATACCGACGCGCGCCCCAGCGGGATGTTCAGGTGTTGGACGACGGCGTGCGCAAGTTTCGGGTTGGCGTTACCCGAAAACACCATCAGATTATCCGGCACTAGTGCGGACATACGAGACAGTCTTTCTCAACCGGAGGCACACACAGGGCCGCGGGGGATGCGCGAAGGGGGCGGGAGACCGCCTTCGGAGCGGGTCCGCAGGTACCTTGCACGTGCTGCTGGCTGGGGAGGAAGGATTCGAACCCTCGTATGGCGGAATCAAAATCCGCTGCCTTAACCAACTTGGCGACTCCCCAGCACGAAACCGAAACCGCGAAACCGCGAAACCGGTACGCTACCAATCCGCCAGCGCGAACTCCGGCAAGCCCGGCACCGCCCAGACGGACCATTGCTGCCCGGGCGGGACCGCGTCCCGCAACGAACCGGCGACCCGCTGCGCGGCATCCAGGCTTCGGAACACGCCAAAACACGCGGATCCCGAGCCGCTCATGCGGGCCGGACCATGCTGTTCCAGCGCCTGCAGCGCAGCATTCACCGGCGGAACGCTCCGACGTACCACCGCTTCGAGATCGTTGGATCCGAAGAGGCCGGCCGCAGGATCGGAAAGCGCCGCGGAAAAGCCCGATATTGTCGTCCGTTTGTGATCCCGTGTCAATTTCGGATCGGAAAACACCCCGGCCGTGGCCACCGGAACGCCCGGAAACACAATGACATACGCGACGTCGGGCGCCGCAACCGGAACGCACCGCTCCCCGATGCCTTCGACGAACGCGGCGCCGCGGCCGAGGAAGAACGGCACGTCCGCCCCCAGGCCGAGCGCCAGCGCTGCCAGTTCGTCGCGACTCCGTCCCAGCCCCCACAGGCGGTTGAGCGCGATCAGCGTGGTGGCGGCGTCCGACGATCCGCCGCCCAGTCCGGCGCCGACCGGAATGCGCTTCTCCACCCGGATCTCGACCCCCGGGCGGGCGTCGCCGGGGATGGTCGCCTGCAGCGCCCGCGCCGCCCGCACCGCGAGATCGCGGTCCTCCGGTCCCGTCAGGTCGCCGCTGCGCACGACCTGCCCGTCGCCGCGCCACACGAAATCGAGGGTGTCGCAGAGATCCACCGGCACGAAGACCGATTGCAGTTCGTGGTAGCCGTCGTCCCGCCGCCCGACGACGTGCAGGAACAGATTGAGCTTGGCGGGCGCGGGCAGGCCCAGAAATCGGCGCGGCAAATTCATCATCTGTTTCACGATCCCGTCTGATCCAATATCACCCGCAGGCCTACCTGCGGCATGCCGTCCTGCGCCGGCCGGTTCATCCGCAGGCGCCGGATCGTGGCGAAATCCACGGTGACGACCCAGCCGTCCTGCTCGAACCGCCGCGTGAACCCGTCGGCGGCGAGCGTCCGGAACGGTCGTCCCGGAGACGGGCGGCCCTGCACCCAGTCCGGCAACCCGGCCACTGGCAGCGACCAGCCCAGCACGCGGCGGGACAGGGATTGGGCGTCCGGCCCGCGCTCGATCCGCACCGTGCCGCCTTCCGGCACGAGGACTTGCGCGCCGCCGCGTTCGGTTTCGATGCGCGCGAGCGTGGCGCCCAGGGGGGAGACGAGGTCCAGCGTCAGCGCCTGTTTGCCGACCAGCAGCGAAAACCGGCCCGTCCAGGCTTTTTGCTGCTGCGCTCCCGTCACGGCCAGCGCGAAGCGCCCTTCGTAATCGCGCTGCGCCGCCGGCGGCGGCGGCAGGGTTGCGCACGCCGCCAGCAGCATTGCCGCGGCGGCAGCCGCACTTCCCGACCGCAACGATCCGGGCATCAAGGCTTGATGTGCAGCCGCCGCAGGGTGTCCTGCAGCGTGGCGCTGTCGCTTTCGGTGTTGCGGCGCTGCGCCTGCAGGAGCAGCGCACGGGCCGCCTGGTGGTCGCCCAGCGTCCACAGCACTTCGCCCAGATGCGCGGCGACATCCGGATCTTCCTTGAGGCGGTATGCCCGCAGCAAGGTCGCGCGCGCCGCCTGCAGATCCCCCTCGCGGTACTGCAGCCAGCCCTTGGAGTCGACGATGAACCCATCGTCCGGCGCCAGCGCGAGCGCACGGTCGATCAGCCGGGCGGCTTCGTGCAGGCGGATGTTCCGGTCCGCGAACGTGTAGCCGAGGGCGTTGTACGCGTGGGCGTAATCCGGATGCAGGGCCATGAGGCGGCGCAGGAGCTTCTCCATCACGTCCACCCGGTCGATCTGCTCCGCGGCCATGGCGGCGCCGTACAGCAGGTCGGGGTCGCCCGGATACTGCTTCAGGGCGTGCCGCAACAGTTGGTACGCTTCCTGATCGTGATGGGCGTCACGCAGCAACTCCGCCCGGGCGAGGAGGTGCTGCACCTGGTCCGCGGGGGTCGGGGCCGGGATCGCGTCCAGCTTGCGCGTCGCTTCGGCGATGCGTCCCATCCGTCCCAGGACGAGCGCTTCGCTCACCGCGGCGACGGCGCGCTGTTTGGCACCCTGCACCTTGTGCAGCCAGGAGAGCGCTTCGCCATACCGCCGCTCCCCTTCGGCGACCTGGGACATGTCGGTGTACAGGAGATCCTTGTTGCGTGCGGGGCCGGTCGGGCCGGTGGCCGCGAGATACCGGCGGAAATATTCCCGCGCCGTCCCGTAGCGCTCGGCTTCGAGCGCCAGCGCGCCCAGCGCGAACAGCGGCTCCGGGTTCTGCGGATCCATGCGCGCCAGTTCCTTGAACTGCGCGCGCGCCTCCTCCAGCCGTCCTTCTCCCAGCAGCAGGCGCGCATAGGCCTCGCGAACCCGCGCCGATTCCGGATGCTTCACGAGGAAGCCGGAAAGCGTGGTGATCGCCTGGCTGCGGCCGTCGTCGGCACCGTCGGGCCGGCTGCCGTCCTCCGGTGGTGCGCCGCCGTTCAGCCAGATCTGTGCGACCAGGATCGTCGCCAGCGCCGAGTCCGGCCGCAGGGCGAGCGCCGCCTGGGCGTGTTCCTCGGTCGCGGCGTGGTCGTTCGCGGCACGGGCTGCGCGCGCGGCGATGACCTCGATTGGGAAACCCCGGATCGGGTCATGGTAATACGGCTGTGCGAGCCCATCGAGCAGGGCATACCCGCGTTTGCGGTCCGGCGCGTGTGCCAGCACGGTCTGCAGCTGGTCCAGGAAGGCGACCGGATCGGGGGTCTGGGCGAGGTCCTGCTCCAGGTACGGCCGTACGGTCCGGAACCGGCCGTTGGCCAGCAGCAGCGAGACGTACGCCTGGCGCGCCCCCGGGTCGCTCGGTGCGAGGGTATGCCACAAGGCGGACCCCTGCAGGGCGCGTCCCGCGTCCCGCGCATCGATTGCGATCTCGGTCGCCCGCCGCGCCAGCCGGGGATCCCGGGTGTCGCGCGCCGATTTCATCATCGCCGCGAACGCCGCCTCCGGTTCGCCGCGTTGCGCGGCGATTTCCGCAAAGATCAGGCGGTAGAGCAGGCCGCTGGTCAGGGCGACGTTCGGCGGCGTGCCGGCAACGGCGTGCGCCGGTCCCGACCCCGCCGACCCCTTGGCAAAATGCGGCACCCCGGAGTCCGGTGCGAACGGCTGGCGCGAGGTGGAATGCATCGTCGCACAGCCCCCCAGGATCAGCGAAGCGGAAAGCAGTGCAACGGTACCGGACGCCAATTTGCCGGAACGCCGGGAGGGGTTGCGCGGAACAGGAAGCATGTCGAGGCCGGGAGGTTGGGAATTGCGATTGGACCCCATAATATCCCTTTGGGTTCAGGATCCGCCGTGCCGGAATTGCCAGAAGTTGAAGTCACTGCGCGGGAATTGGCACGGCGGTTCGCGGGAAGCCCCGTGCGTGCGCTGCGGATCTTCCACCGCGGTTTCCGGCTGCCGGTTTCGGAGGCCCTGCCCGCGGCCGTGCTGGGGCAGCCGGTCGAGGACGTCGGGCGGCGGGGGAAATACCTGCTCTGGCAATTTCCGAACGGGGTGCTCCTTTCCCACCTCGGCATGTCGGGCGCGTGGCGGGTCCACGAACCGGGATCGGCTCCGCCGCGCCGCCCCCACGATCACGTCGAGATCGAATCCGCCGACGCCCTGGCCCGGCTGAACGATCCGCGGCGCTTCGGCCTCGTGCTTTGGCACCCCCGCGCCGAGGGCGATGTCGCCGCCCACCCTCTGCTCGCCACCCTCGGCATCGAGCCGTTCGATCCGCGCTTCGACGCCGACTGGCTGGTCGGGCACACCCGGAACCAGCGCAGCGCGATCAAGACGGTGCTGCTGGCGGGCCGCGTCGTCGTCGGAGTCGGGAACATCTACGCCTCCGAAACCTTGTTCGAGGCCGGAATCCACCCGGCGACGCCCGCCGGGCGCATATCCCGACGGCGATATGGGCTGCTTGCCGATGCCGTGCGGCGCGTGCTCGCCCAGGCCATCGCCGCCGGCGGATCAACCTTGCGGGACTTTTCCGGAGCCGATGGTGCCCAGGGGCATTACACGAGCGCGGCGCGGGTGTACGGCCGCGCCGGCGAGCCCTGCCTGCGCTGCGGGACGCCGATCCGGCGAATCGTGCAGACACAGCGGGCAACCTACTTCTGTCCTACGTGTCAGAAATCCTGAAAGAGTGCTAGTGTCCGGGGCATCCTCCCGTGTTGGGAACCTGCCCCGTTTCTCGAGCATGCCGCAATCTCCAGACGTATCGGACGTAATGGTGGGCGCAGCTGCGGACGCAATGGCCGATGGTTCTTCGGAAACGTCCGGATTGCTGGCGGGCGTTGCGCGTTTCGGCGTCTGGCGCGACAACCTCGCCGCCTCGATCGACCGCCTTCGGCGTTGGCTGGAAGCCGAGGACCTCCTCGATCCGGAGGCGGCGCGGCGCTTGCGCTACGCCCAGGACCGGCTGGTCGGGGACCGTTTCGTGATCGCGTTCGTCGCGGAGTTTTCGCGCGGCAAGTCGGAACTGATCAACGCCATGTTTTTCGCGGACTACGGCCAGCGCGTCCTGCCGTCCGCTGCCGGTCGGACGACCATGTGTCCGACCGAAATCCTCTACGACGAAGCCATTCCGCCCTGCATCCGCACGCTGCCGATCGAGACGCGCGCGCGTGGCGGCAGCGCATCGGACTTCAAGCGTTCGGCCGGCGCGTGGCAGGTTTTTCCGCTCGACGTCGAATCGGTGGAAGGAATGCACGAGGCCTTCCGGCTCGTCGCCCAGACCATGCGGGTGCCGGCGGAGGAGGCGCGCGTCTACGGGCTCTACGATCCGGACGATCCGGACCAGGCCGCGATGCTGGGCGACGACGGGACGATCGAGATTTCGCGCTGGCGGCATGCCGTGATCAACTTCCCGCACCCGTTGCTGCGGAGCGGCCTCGTCATCATCGACACCCCGGGCCTGAACGCCATCGGCACGGAGCCCGAACTGACGCTCTCGCTCGTGCCCAGCGCGCATGCCGTGCTCTTCGTGCTGGCCGCCGACGCGGGGGTGACGCGCAGCGACCTGGCGATCTGGAAGCGTGTCGTCGGCGACGAGCGCGACAATGGCAACCACCTCGTGGTGCTCAACAAGATCGACGGTCTTTGGGATCCGCTCAAGACCGCCCGGGAAACCGAGGCCGAGGTTGCAAGGCAGGTCGACAGCGTGGCGGCGACGTTGCACGTCGATACGTCGCGGGTGTTCCCGGTGTCCGCGCAGAAGGGCCTCTTTGCAAAGGTGGCCCTGGACGATGAGCTGCTGCAGCGCAGCCGCCTGCCGCAACTGGAGGCGGCGCTCGCGGGGCTGCTCGCCCCAGCGCGGCGGGAGCTGTTGCAATGGCAGACCGTCGCGACGATCGAGCGCATCATCGGCGACGCCCGGCGCACGTTGACGGCCCGCGAACGCGGTCTGGTCGAGCAGCTCTACGAACTTCGCACCCTGCAGGGCAAGAACCAGAGCGCGATCGAGCGCCTGTTGCTGCGCGCCCAGGCGGAGCAGCGGGAGTTCGAGGAGGCCATCCGCAAGACGCTGGCGGCGCGCTCGGTGCTTTGGCGGCTGGCGCAGGACGCGACCGCGCAGCTGCGCGGCGACGCAGTGCACCGGCTGGCGCAGGACACCCAGGAGCGGATGCGGGGCGCGCGGCTGAGCCACCAGTTGCAGGCGACGGCCCGCGGTCATTTCGACGGCCTGCGCCTGCGGCTGCGGCAGGCCGGATCGGGCCTGGCGGAGATCGAGCGCATGGTCTCGGGTGTCCAGCGCAGCTTCGCCGAGCAGTTGGGTTGGAGCCTGCCGCCGCCGATGCAATTTTCGCTGGACGCGTACGTCGCGGAAATCGACCGGCTCGAGGCGGCCCACGCGGCCCATCTCAAGCCGATCGCGCTGTTCACGCGCGAGCAGCGCGCGTTCGTCGACTGGTTCTTCGAGACGGTGGTGCGCAAATCCTCCGGCATCATCGCGGGTGCCGAGCGCGACGCCGATGCCTGGGTGCGATCGCTGTTGCCGCCGTTGGAAACCCAGGTTCGCGAGCAGCGCCAGCAATTGAAGAAGCGCACGCAGGCCGTGGAGCGCATCCGCGACGCCCAGGGATCCCTGGACGAACAGATCGGATGTCTGGAGGAAACCTTGCAAGAGGTGCACCGCCAGCTCGACGCGTTGCGGCAGCATGCGGAGCGCATCCGTCCGTCGCGCCCCGATTTTTCCGGCCGCGGAACCCTACCGCCGGAAATCGCGGCGCGTGCCCTCGAGGCGGCCGAGCGCTTGCTGTCCTGAGTCGCTGATTCCTTGGAGCCGTCGATGGAATTTGCGCGCGCGCTGCTGCGCTGGCAGCGAACGCACGGGCGCAACGATCTGCCCTGGCAGGGCACGCGCGACCCATATCGCGTGTGGCTGAGCGAGATCATGCTGCAGCAGACGCGGGTCGCGACGGTGCTTTCCTACTATCCGCGGTTTCTCGATCGATTTCCCGACGTCGAAACGCTGGCCGGAGCCCCGGTCGAATCCGTGCTGCAGTCCTGGGCCGGGCTGGGCTACTACGCGCGGGCCCGCCTCGCCCATGCCTGTGCCAAAGCCGTCGCTACCGAATACGGCGGCGCATTTCCGCGCTCGGCGGCGGAGCTGGCGCAGCTGCCGGGAATCGGCCGCTCCACGGCGGCGGCGATCGCGGCATTCTGCTTCAACGAGCGCGCGGCGATCCTGGACGCGAACGTCCGGCGGGTGCTGGCGCGCCGGTATGCGATCGACGGCGATCCCGCGCAGCGCGCGGTCGCGGACTCGTTGTGGGCGGTTGCCGGGTCGCTGTTGCCCGGGCGCCGCGACATGCCCCGCTATACCCAGGCGATCATGGACCTGGGGGCCGGCATCTGCACCCCCCGCAAGCCGCAGTGCGACCTCTGTCCGGTGCAGGACGGGTGCCGCGCGTACCGCATGGAGCGTGTCGA
The DNA here is from genome assembly GCA_000828975.1 of Burkholderiales bacterium GJ-E10. Taxonomy (NCBI): domain Bacteria; kingdom Pseudomonadati; phylum Pseudomonadota; class Betaproteobacteria; order Burkholderiales; species Burkholderiales bacterium GJ-E10. Next base: position 3,097,162 of record AP014683.1, read on the forward strand.
GGACTTCCCGACACGGCGCAAGGCGGCGCCGCGGCCGGTCCGGTCGGCTCATTTCCTGGTCGCCCTGCGGGGGCCGCACGTCCTGGTCGAGCAGCGGTCCGCCGACGGGATCTGGGGAGGTCTGCTCAGCCTGCCGGAACATCCGGAAGTTCGCGCCTTGCGGCGCCATGCGCGGTCGCTGGGTGCCTTGGCGTCGCCGACGCCGCTTGCGCCCCGCCGCCACGCGTTCACGCATTTCACGCTGGCGTTCACGCCGCACGTCGTCCGGCTCGACCCCCAACCGCCGCGCGCGCCGGCCGACGGCGCCCTGCGCTGGCTCGCTTTGGGCGAAATCGAGCGTGCGGCCCTGCCGGCGCCGGTTCTTGCCCTGCTGCGCGAGGTCCGCGGCGATGCCGCGGACGCGGGCTCAGGTTCTGCCGGAGCGCGATAGGTTGCGGTGGCGGGCGAGCACCACGTTTCCCTGTCCCGCGAACCGCGCCGCCAGGCGTTCCACCACGTACGGGGAGCGATGCTGACCGCCCGTGCAGCCGATGCCGACCGTCAGGTACTGCCGGTTGTCTTCGACGTAACTCGGCAGCCATTTTTCGAGGAAGCGGGCGATGTCGTCGATCATTTCGTCGACGAGCGGAATGCGCGCAAGGAAATCGGCCACCGGCGGATCCAGTCCGGTCAAGGGACGCAGCGCCGGCTCGTAGTGGGGGTTGGGGAGGTTGCGGACGTCGAACACGAGGTCGGCCGCGACGGGAATGCCGTTCTTGAACGCGAACGACTCGAACGCCAGCATCAGCCCGGCGCGATCGAGATCCACGAACGACCGCACCCACTGGCGCAAGGTGCTCGCACTGAGGCCGCTGGTGTCGATCTCGTGGGCCAGCGCCTGCAGCGGAGCCAGCACCTCGCGCTCCCGCTCGATCGACTCCTCGAGCGTCGGCTCCCGGTCCGTCCCCGCATCGCCGTCGCGCAGGGAAAGCGGGTGGCGCCGCCGCGTTTCGGAGAACCGCTGCACCAGCGCCTCCGTCGACGCGGTCAGGAAGAGAACCCGGACGTCGTGACTCGCCGCCCGCAACTGGTTCAGCACCGCCGGCAGCCCTCCCAGGGATAGCGCCGTCCGGGCGTCGATGGAGACCGCCAGCTTTGCGTATCCCGCCTCGGAAAGCAGGGTGCATACCTGGCCCAGGAACGGCGCGGGGAGGTTGTCGACGCAGTAATAGCCGATATCCTCGAGCAGCCGGATCGCCACCGACTTGCCGGAGCCCGACATTCCCGAGATCAGAACCAGGCGCATCGCGTGACCGTGGACAACATCCGTGGCATGCCCCATGGCCGGAACGATTTCCCGAGGCGCTCGGCCGCCGCATGGCGGGACCGGCCGCGAGGGGCCGTCGAGGGGAGGCACGGCATTCCCTCGAGGCCGATCCTCCCGGGCTCGTTCCGCAAGAAACGCCATTGTCGGAGCCGCGGTGTTGCGCAATGGGAAACGACCAGCATGGCGTGATTATCGACGATTAAGCCGCCGAACTGCCATCCGCCCCCGCATCCGCGTCGGTCCGGGCCCGCTTTGCCCGCTTGGCCGCGGAAATGCATTCGGAAATGAATTTCCGCCGCACCGGGCCGTGCAGCCCCTTCGCGTGCGCCTGCTTGCTGCATTGACCGAGCAGCGACGTGCGGTGGCGGTGGCGCTTGACGGGGTGGTCGGTCGCGGCGCTGCCGGCGGCGAAGCCCGCGACGGGCAGGACCAGCAGGGCGGTTGCCAGGATCTTTTTCATGATGCCTTCTCCTTCTCGGAAATCATTGCGAGGATGTCCACCCGTTTCGGGCGGGGGAAGGCATTGCAGCACCGGCGGGCGCGACGCGCACCGCCGGAAACGGTAGTGGGAGCCGCGCAGGCGGTCAGGACTCCATCGCCTTGCGCTGGCGCTGCTGGAATTCGGCCAGGACGTCGATGCCCCGCAGCTTGAGGATCGTGGTCCGCACCGCGGCCTCGATCAGCACCGCGAGGTTGCGCCCCGCCGCGACCGGGATCATGACCTTGTGGATGTTGACGCCCAGCACCGACTGCATCGTGTCGGACATGGGCAGGCGTTCCATGGTGTCGACGGCACTGCGGCGGATGAGCTCGACGATCAGCAGCAGCTTCATCTTGCGGCGCACCGCGGTCTCGCCGAAGATCGCCCGGATGTCCAGCAGGCCCAGGCCGCGGACTTCCAGCAGGTTTGCCAGCAGGGGCGGACATCGGCCCTCGACCGTATTGGGTGCGATGCGCGCGAAGTCCACGACGTCGTCGGCCACCAGGCCGTGGCCGCGGCTGATCAACTCCAGCGCCAGTTCGCTTTTGCCGAGGCCGGACTCGCCGGCGATCAGCACGCCCATGCCGAGCACGTCCATGAACACCCCGTGCATCGAACAGTGCGGCGCCAGCGCCTTGGCGAAGTAGATCCGCAGCACGTCGATCACCTCCGCCGCCGAGTGCGTGGTGGCGAACACCGGCAGCGGTGCCGCCTCGATCAGAGCCTGGGTTTCGGGCGGCAGGACGCGGCCTTCGGCGAGCACCATGCCGAGCAGCCCGCCCTCGATCAGTTCGTTGGTGAAATGGGTGCGCCGCGCGGCACTCATGCGCTCGATGTAGTCGACTTCGACCGCGCCGAGCACGTGGATCCGCCGCGGGTGGATGAGGTTGAGGTGCCCGACGAGCTCCGACGCGCCGCCGCCGGGAAAGGCGTCCTCGGGAATCGCCCGCGAGGCATGGGCCTCGCCGGAAATCCAGTGCAATCCCAGAAGTTCCCGGTTCTTCTCGAACAGGGCGCGCAGGGTGGCAGGCATTCCGGTTTCCTCTTTTGCGCCGCCCGCCCTTCGCGGCGATGCGCGACGGCGGGGCGGCCGGGACGTGATTGCGGAACCGCGCTATTCCTCGCTTTCCGCCGCCGGTTGATGCTTGATGGGGTCGTGCGGATAGTTCTTCTTCAGCCGGTCCCGGTGCTTGACGACCTGCCGGTCCAGCTTGTCCATCAGGCCGTCGATGGCCGCGTACAGGTCGCCGTCGACGGCTTCCGCATGCAATGCGGATCCGCTGACGCGCAGCGTGATTTCGGCCTTCTGGTGCAGTTTCTCCACGGATAGCTGCACGTCCGCTTCGATCACCTGATCGAAGTGCCGTCGCACCTTCTCGAGCTTTTCTTCCACGTACCGACGCAGGGCCTCCGTGACTTCGATGTGATGGCCATGGATTGCGAATTTCATACGGTCCCCTTTCTGATCAGTCGGTAAAAGACGAACTCGCGTCCGTCGGAAATATCCTATATCGTCCGGCGCAAGGCGGCGGTCGGGATTTGCGTCTGTTCTCGATATTTCGCAACAGTTCTTCGGGCGACGACCATTCCTTGTTCCGCAAGCAGTTGCGCAAGCCGGCTGTCGGAGAGCGGGTTGCGCTTGTCCTCGGCGTCGACGAGCTGGCGGATCAGCGCGCGGATGGCGGTGCTGGACGCCTCGCCGCCCGCATCCGTCGCGACGTGGCTGCCGAAGAAGTAGCGTAGCTCATATACGCCGAACGGCGTTTCCATGTACTTGTTCGACGTGACCCGCGAAACCGTGGATTCGTGCAGGTCCAGGGTTTCGGCGATCTCCCGCAGCACCAGCGGCCGCATCGCGATCGCGCCGTAGGTAAAAAACCGGCTCTGGCGGTCGACGATGGCCTGCGCGACCCGCTCGATGGTCTGGAAGCGCTGCCGCAGGTTGCGGATGAGCCAGCGCGCGTCCTGCAGGCGCGTCGCCCAGTCGGCGCCGGCCGCCGCGCCCGGCGCCGTCTCCCCGGGCGCGCCGGCCGCGCCGGCGGCTGCCGTCGGCGCCGCCGTCCTGGGATGGTGTTCCGTCCGCAGGATCGCCGCGTACGCGGTGTTGATGCGCAAACGCGGCATGACCTCCGGGTTGAGTCGCGCCACCCAGCGCCCGCCGACGCGGCGCACGAAGATGTCGGGCACGACGTAATCGGAGGCCGTCGCGGCGAAGCCCACGCCGGGATACGGATTGAGTCCGCGGATGCACAGGTGCGCGGCGCGCAGCAGGTCGTCGTCGACGCCCAGCAACCTGCGCAGCTTGGGAAAGTCCCGCGCCGCGAGCAGCGGCAGGTGGTCGCGAACGATCACCCGCGCCACTTCGAGGATCCGGCGCGTGCGCGCGTCTTCGGCATCCTCCGGGGTGCCGAGCGCCTGCAAGCGCGCGTCGATCTGCAGGCTCATGCACTCGGATGCGTTGCGTGCGGCGACGCCCGGGGGATCGAAGCTCTGCAGCAGGCGCAGGGCGGTGAGCAGTTCCTGCTCGTCGAATCCGTCCTGCGGGTCGGACATCGCCAGCAGGTCGTTCAGCGACACGCCGAGATAGCCGTTGTCGTCGACCGCCTCGATCAGGCCCAGGATGATCGCGCGGTCGCGATCGGTCACCGTCGTCGCGCCGAGCTGCATCCGCAGATGGTCGCGCAGGGTCGGCGCTGCGGTGGCCCAGTCCTGCGGCCGTTCCCCGCTGTCGTCATCGGTCGCCCGCGCCGTCTGGGCCTCCGGCAGCCAGGACTCGGCCTCCCCCGGCGCGTTGTCGCGATCGCCGTCGGACGGTTCAGTACCTTGCCCGGCAGGCTCGGTTCCGCTGCCTTCGCCGCTGCCTTCGCCAACCCCGGCGTCCGCCGTCGGCGGCGGCTGCAGGATCGAGCCGTCGGCACCCAGGCGCAGATGGCCCGAAAGGGGGTCGTCCTCGCGCTCCAGCAGGGGGTTTTCCTGCAGGGCCTGCTCGACCTCCTGGTTCAGTTCCAGCGTCGAGAGCTGAAGCAGACGGATCGACTGCTGCAGCTGAGGGGTCAGCGTCAGTTGTTGCGAGAGGCGGAGCTGAAGTCCCGGTTTCACCGTGTGCGCTGCCGTCAGAGGCGGAAGTGGTCGCCGAGGTACACGCGCCGGACCGCGGGGTTGTCGACGATCTCGTCCGGTCGCCCATCCGCCAGCACCTGTCCCTCGTTGATGATGTACGCGTGGTCGCAGATTCCCAGCGTCTCCCGGACGTTGTGGTCGGTGACCAGGACGCCGATCCCGCGCTGCTTGAGAAAGCGCACGATGCGCTGGATCTCGATCACCGCGATCGGGTCGACGCCTGCGAACGGTTCGTCGAGGAGGATGAAGCGCGGCCGCGAGGCCAGGGCCCGCGCGATCTCCACCCGCCGCCGTTCGCCGCCGGACAGGCTCAGCGCCGGATTGGTGCGGAGCTCCTCGATCTGCAGATCCGCCAGCAGCTCGCGCAGGCGTTCCGCGATCTCCGTCGCGGACAGCGCGGCGCCGTCTTTGCCGACCTGCAGCTCGAGGACGGCGCGGATGTTCTCTTCCACCGTCAGCTTGCGGAACACCGACGCTTCCTGCGGCAGATAGGACAGGCCCATGCGCGCCCGCCGATGGATCGGAAGGTGGGTGATCGGGTGGCCGTCGAGCGTGATGGTGCCCGAATCGAGCGGGACGAGCCCTACGACCATGTAGAAGCAGGTGGTCTTGCCCGCGCCGTTGGGCCCGAGCAATCCGACCACGCTGCCGGCCTCGACCCGCAGCGACACGTCCTTGACGACCTGCCGCTTGCCATAGCGTTTGGCGAGGTTCCGCACCACGAGTTCGGCCGGCGCCGGCGCCGACTCTCCGCCGGCGGGCTGCCGCGCTTCGTCGGCGGCGATGGCCACGCCGCGTTCGGCCGCTGTAGTGCTCATTTGCCGCCCGCCGTGGCCGCTGCCGCCGGGATGGCGGACGCCTTCGCAGGTGCGGCGGATGCCCCGGCGGGGGCGGCAGAGGTCGCCGCCGGGACGGTGGAGGATTCGGCCGGGGCGGGGGATGTCTCCGCCGGACGCAAGCCGACCGCCTGGGACGTACCGGCAACCGCGGGGCCGCGCGGCGCGATCCGGATGTGGACCCGTCCGTCGCCGCCGCCGGATTTGCCGCTCGTCACGTCGTAGGTGGCGTCGCGTTCGTTGTAGACGATGCGGGCTCCCTGCAGTTCGTCCTGCAGCACGCCGTTGTCGAATCGCTTGACGACCGCATTGCCGGTCATGATCACCTTGTCGCTCTTGTCGTCGTAGTCGATCCGCTCGGCGGCGCCATCGATCGTCGAGATCACGCCCGGCCGCACCGGGTCGCGCCGCTCGTGGTACCGCGCGAGGTTTCCCGGATCGGCGGTCGCGACGTAATGCTGATACCCCTCCGGATCCTGCCGATGCACCATGCGGTCGCCGGTCAGGCGCATCGTGCCCTTGACCAGCACGACGTGGCCGGTCAGCACCTCGACCTGGGTCAGGTCGTCGAGGGTGGAGTGGTCGGCGGTGACGTAGGCTTCCTTGTTGCGGTCCGCCCGCTCGGCTTGGGCCGGCGCCATCACCAACGTCCCCCAGGCCAGCGCGCACGCGCACGCCGCGGCCCGGACGCGGGTCCGCAGCGGCCGTTCGGCGGTTGGATTGCGATTGGTGTGCGTCATGGGTTTTCCCGCGGCGGGAACCGGCCGGCGACCTTGGAATGCAGGACCATGCGGTCCGTGATGTTGTCGTAGTCCATGCCGACCGCCTGCAGATGCGACGCGCCGCTGTCGATCGTGACGGGATGCTCCGTCTGCATGCGATCCTGGTCGGGGATCACCAGCATCTCCTCCGTTTCCATGCGCAAGGGGGGGCGCGTCGCGGTGCCGGCCCGGGTGGCGACGACGTGGCCGCGCATGTCCACCGTTTCGAAATCGTTGACCGTGTGCGCCGTGTCCGAAACCACCTGCAGCTGCGGCCGGTCCGGCCGCAGGCTCACCGCGCGCGGATGCAGGAGATCGGCGTCGTCGGTCTCGTCGTAGTGGGTGACCTTGTCGGCGAACACGCGCATGTTCGGCCGTCCTCGCGCATCGAATTCGGTGAGCACGACGTTGTCGGCGTAGAAGTCGACCCGGCCGATCCGGCCCACGTCCCGCACCGAGCCCGCGCGCAGATCGCCGGCGTACCAGTAGCTCATCACGAGGACCGTGCCGAGAATGGCGACCGCGACCCAGCTTGCGATTCGTTCACCCATCGCCCGCTCACACCCACTCCCGCAGCAGCGGCTCGAGACGACCCTGCGCCTTCAGCACGAACTGCGCGAGATCGCGGACGGCACCGCGTCCGCCGGGCGACGGCGCGACCCAGTGCACCCGGTCGCGCACCTCCGGCAAGGCGTCCGCCGGCGCGGCGGCAAACCCGACGAGCGCGAGCGCGGACAGGTCGATCCAGTCGTCGCCCATGTAGGCGCATTCCTGCGGCGCGATGCCGGCGTCGGCCGAAATCCGCTGCAAGGCGGCGCGCTTGTCGTCCTGGCCTTGCAGGACGCGGGCGATCCCGAGATCTTTGGCGCGGGCGGTGACGATGCCGGAGCTGCGCCCGGTGATGATCGCCATTTCGATGCCGGCCTGCCGCAACAGGCGGATGCCAAAGCCATCCCGCACGTCGAACGCCTTGAGCGCCTCGCCGCGGCTGTCGAAATAGAGGCGTCCGTCGGTCAGCACGCCGTCGACGTCGAACGCAACGAGGCGAACGCGCGCCGCCCGGCGGGCCGGTGACAGCCGTTCCGAGGTCGGCGATTTCGCCGCCCGGGCGCCCGTGCTGCGAGTTGCCATCAAATGACCTTCGCCGCCATCAGGTCGTGCATGTGCAGGGCACCGTGTACGCGCCCCGCCGCGTCGACGACGAGCAACTGGTTCTTGCGCCCGGCTTCGAGCATCTGCGCGGCTTCGGCCGCCAGGGCGTCGGCGGTGATGGTGAGGGGGGTGCGCGTCATCACGTCGGCGACACAGGTCGCCCGGACATCGGCGCCGGCTTCGAGCAGGCGGCGCAGATCGCCGTCGGTGAAGATTCCCGCCAGACTCCCATCGAGTTCGACGACCGCGGTCATGCCGAGCTGCTTGTGCGAAATCTCGTGCAAGGCGTCCATCACCGTCGCGTCCCGGCCGACCGTGGGAATCGCGGCGCCGGTACGCATGACGTCGGCCACGCGGGTCAACAGCTTTCTGCCGAGCGTGCCGCCGGGATGGGAGCGTGCGAAATCCTGTGCACCGAACCCCCGGGCGTCGAGGCAGGCGATCGCCAGCGCGTCGCCCATCGCCAGCATCGCCGCCGTCGAGGAGGTCGGCGCCAGGTTCAGCGGACAGGCTTCGCGCTCGACGCGGCAGTCGAGGTGGACATCCGCAGCTTGCGCCAGCGGCGATCGGCCCGAACCGGTCATCGCGATCAGCGGCGTCCCTTCCCGCTTGACGATCGGCACGATGGTCATCAGTTCCGGGGAGTTTCCGGAATTGGACAGGCCGATCACGACGTCCGCGGGGGTGATCATTCCGAGGTCGCCATGTGCCGCTTCGGCGGCATGCACGAACATCGCCGGCGTGCCGGTCGATGCCAGGGTGGCGGCGATCTTGCGGCCGATGTGTCCGCTTTTGCCGATGCCGCTCACGACGACCCGGCCGCGGCAGGCGAGCAGCAGATTGACCGCGTCGAGGAACGCCTGGTCGAGGCGGTCGGCAAGAGCGGCCACCGACTGCGCTTCGATCTCGATCACGGAACGTGCCAGCGCCACGGCCGAGGGTCCGGCCCGGCCGGCAGCGGCGCCTTGCGCGGAAGGGGCGTGAGAGGAATTCGTCATGGTTGTCCGGGAAATCCGGTCGTCGATCATACTCCGCCGGGCTCGCTCATTGGCACGGGAATTGCTGTGATTTCCCGGCCGACGCCGCGGTTCGCGGGCGTCCCGGATTCGATTTGACCGGCCTGCCGCCGTCTGCGACGATTCGCCCGTCTCGGCGAACCCGCATCCGCTCCTGCCGTTCCCGCGCCCGGGAACCCCGCCCGAAACCGTCGAGAGAAAGCGCCGCACCGTGCCGATCCCTTCGTCCTGCCCGGAAATCCTGCTCGCCCCGCGGGTGCCCGCCCTGCGCGGCATCGCCTGGTGGACCGAGTCCGTTTCGTGGTTGTTCCGGGGCATCGCAGGCATCGGCGTGTGGGTCGGGATGCTGCTCATCCTGTTCGGTTCGCTGGCGCTGCTGCACCTCATCCCGTATCTCGGGTTCCTGGTGTCCCATCTGCTGTTTTTCGTGTTCACCGGGGGTCTCATGGTCGCTGCCGACAAGACCGCGCGCGGCCAGACGCCCACATTCTCGGATCTGTTCGCCGGGTTCGGGCCCAAGGGCGGCGCGCTCCTGGGCGCCGCGCTCGTGCTGCTCGTGGCAAGCATCGGCGCCACCGCGATCGTCGCCCTGATCGGCGTCGGCAGTTACTTCGATGCGATGTTCCACGGCGCCGGCCATTTCGCTCCGGATTCGCTGCCGGATCTCTCCGGCACCGCCACCGGGTCGACCATGATGACCCTGGGCTGGCGCACGTTCGGGCTGGTCGTCCTCGCGCTGGTGCTCTACCTGCCGATCACCATGGCCAGCTGGCTTGCGCCGGCACTCATCATGCTGCGCGATGCCGCGCCCGGCGAGGCGCTGCGGCTCAGCCTGCGCGCCGGCTGGCGCAACGGCTCGGCGCTGACGATGTATGGCCTGTTCGCGATCGGACTGGCGCTGCTCGCCACTCTGCCGGTGCTCGTCGGCTGGCTCTTTTTCGGTCCGCTGGCCTACCTGTCGACCTATGCCGCGTCCCGCGATCTGTTCGAATGCGAGCGCGAGCGCTGGGACGACGAAGAGGGCGAGGTCGTCGCGGAAATCCTCGACTGAGCCGCGATCGTCTGCCGTCGTCCCGGCCGGGGCGCAGGCTCAGTAGCCGCCCTTGCCGTATGGTTTCGGCAGGCCGGCGATGCGCACGCCCTGCTTGGCCGGTCCCATGGGGAAGAGGTCGTAGAGACGCTTGCTGTCGCAGCCCTCGAGGATTTCGCCCACGTCCTTCAGCATTGTCCGGAAATTGGGGGTATGCCCTTCCTGGCGGTATTGGTCCCGCAGGTAGCGGATGACCGTCCAGTGATCGTCGGTCAATTCCACTCCTTCGGCCGCTGCGATGGCCGTGCATGCGGCGTCCGAGAAGTCCGGTTCCAGCAGATAGCCCTCCTCGTCCGCTGCCACCGTCCTGCCGTCGATCGTGTATTCCATGGTGTCGTCTCCTGTCTCGCAAATCGAGACGCCGATTAACGAACCGGACGGACGCCCCGTCAACACCCGGCACGGGGTATGGGCGACGCTACCCGCGCGGGGGACGGGCGCTGCCATGGTCTTTTCGCATCGACCGGCGCCGACAGCGGCGCCTGCCGGGCATCCGGGCGCGGTCAAGCCGCGCGCGGTCGAGCCCGGTCAGGCCGCGGTCAAGGGGTCTTGCGCGCAACGACGACCCGATTCCGGCCTTCGCGCTTGGCGGTGTAGAGCGCCTGATCGGCGCGTTCGACCAGGGATTCGACCGTGTCGGCGGCATCCCAGCCGGCAATTCCGGCCGACATCGTGATCGAGGCGATCGGTTCCTCGTCCGAGCGCCGGCGGATCCGCCCCTGTTCGACCCGGGTCCGGATCGTCTCGGCGAGCGATTCGGCGGCCTCGACCGGATGTCCGGGCAGGAGAACCGCGAACTCCTCGCCGCCGTAGCGTGCGGTCGTCCCGGCAGGGCCGACGCAGGACGCGATCGCGTTGCCGACCGCCACGATCACCCGGTCCCCGAGCGGGTGGCCATACGTGTCGTTGATGCGTTTGAAGTGGTCGATGTCGAGCAGGATCAGCGAAAGCCGCGAGGGATCGCCCCCCGTCTGTCGGGTCGCGAGTTCCAGTTCCCGATCGAAGCCGCGGCGATTGAGCAGTCCCGACAGGGCATCGGTCACGACGTCGGTCTGCAGCTTGTCGATTTTCTCGGTCAAGGACCGGATCTTGTTGTGCGCCTGCTCCAGCTGGCCTGACAGCTGCCGGATATCCCCGCTCATCCGCCCCGCCCCCGCCTGCATGGCGAGAATCGCCGAGGCGAGATCCTCCATCGACGTCGCGGACGAAAGCTCTTCCTGGAACTGGGTCAGCTGGTGACGGAATTCGGAAGCGCCCTGCCCGGTCTGGGCGGCGTTGCGCTGGATCTCCTCCAGCATTTCCATGAGACTGGCGCGCGCGGTCAGGATCATCCGCTCGGCCGGCTCCACCATGTGCTGCATGTACAGCGCATAGGTGCGCGACGGCGCCAGGCGCGGCTGCTGTGCCAGTTCCCGGTCGACGGCGTTCTGGAGTTGGGGGCGGTCGCCTTTGGCGTACTCGTACCACAGCGCGTAGCTGATCGGGTAATACCCCGCCGCGTGCCGCGTCATGAGCGGGATGGTTTTTTTCAGGAGCTCGGTATTGAGCGCGAGGTCTTCAGCGGAATCGTCCAGCATGCCCCACCCGAGAACATTCGACCACGACGAGCCCGGACGCGGTGCATCACGGGATGATGTTTGGACCACGATAGACAAAACGAAACACCCGAAATCACCCGAATAACAGCCCGATATGCCGGCATTTCCGTCCTGGACATCCGGTCGCGGGCCCATCGCCCGGCGACCGGATGCTGCGGATGCCGGGTCAATCCCGCAGGCCCAGCACCTTCCGCAAATGCGGTGCGGTGTGGCTTTCGGCCGCGGCGGCGACCGCTTCGGGGGTGCCGGTCGCGAGGATGCGTCCGCCGTGTTCGCCGCCTTCCGGGCCGAGGTCGATCACCCAGTCGGCGGACTTGATCACGTCGAGGTTGTGTTCGATGGCGAGGACCGTGTTGCCCTGGTCACGCAATCGCCGCAGCACATCCAGCAGCATTGCGATGTCGTGGAAATGGAGGCCCGTCGTCGGTTCGTCGAGGACGTAGAGCGTGCGCCCCGGATCGCGCTTCGACAGTTCCTGCGACAGCTTGACCCGTTGCGCTTCGCCGCCGGAAAGGGTGGTTGCGCTTTGTCCCAGGCGCAGATAGCCCAGCCCGACCTCCGCCAGCGTGCGCAGCCGCCGCTCGAGCGTCGGCACCGCGCGGAAGAATTCCAGCGCCTGGTCGACGGTGAAATCGAGCACCTCGGCGATGTTGCGGCCCTTGTACAGGACGTCCAGCGTCTCGCGGTTGTAGCGGCTGCCGCCGCACACCTCGCAGGGCACGGTCATGTCGGGGAGGAAATGCATCGCCACGGTGATGACCCCTTCGCCTTGGCACTCCTCGCAGCGGCCGCCGGGCACGTTGAACGAAAACCGCCCGGCATCGTAGCCGCGGCTGCGCGCCGTGACCGTGGCCGCGAACAGGTCGCGGACGGCGCCGAAGATCCCGGTATAGGTGGCGGGGTTGCTGCGCGGGCTGCGGCCGATCGGCGCCTGATCCACGGTGACGACCCGGTCGACGTGTTCCGTCCCGTCCAGTCCGTCGTAGGGCGCGGCTGCGCGCCCGGCGGTGCCGCCACGGGCCAGCGCGGGCACCAGGGTGTCGAGGACGAGGGTCGATTTTCCCGAACCGGATACGCCGGTGACGCAGACCAGGCAGCCCAGCGGCACCGCGAGGTCGATGCCGCGCAGGTTGTTGCCGCGTGCGCCGCGCAGGCGCAGCCATTGCGGGCCGGCGGGCGTGCGCTGCGCGGGCACCGGGATCGAACGGCGGCCGGCAAGGTAGTCGCCGGTGAGCGATTGCGGATTCGCGGCAACTGCTTTGGGAGTGCCCTGTGCGACCACCGTACCGCCGAGGGCGCCGGCGCCGGGCCCCATGTCGACGAGATGATCCGCGGCGCGCATGGTGTCTTCGTCGTGTTCGACCACGAGCACCGTATTGCCGAGATCACGCAGGCGTTCGAGGGTGCGGATCAGGCGGGCGTTGTCGCGCGGATGCAGGCCGATCGACGGCTCGTCGAGCACGTACAGTACGCCGGCCAGACCGGCGCCGATCTGGGAGGCGAGGTGGATGCGTTGCGCCTCGCCGCCGGAGAGCGTGTCGGCGCTGCGCGCCAGGGTGAGGTACCCCAGGCCGATCTCGTCGAGCAGGCGCACGCGGCCGGCGATTTCGCCGACGATGCGAGCCCCGACGGCATGCCGCGGCCCGGTGATCGTCAGCGTTTCGAAGTAGGCGCGGGTCCGGATCACCGGCATCGTCTCGATTTCGTGGATCGCGCGCCGTTGCGGCCCCTCCCCGACGAACACGAAGCGCGCCTCGCGGCGCAGGCGGGCGCCGCCGCACTCCGGGCAGGGATCGAGCGCCGCCCCGGCCGCATCTTGGGCAGCGTCAGCACCGGCACTGCCGCGCGCCACCACGCCGAGCCCGCCGCAGCGAGGGCAGGCGCCTGCCGGATTGTTGAACGAGAACAGGCGCGGCTCGAGTTCGGGCGCGGCATAGCCGCACAGCGCACAGGCGTGCCGGCTCGAAAACAGGGTTTCGGCACCGGTCTCGGGCTCGACGAGCAGCGCTGTTCCGCCGGTCAGCTTGAGTGCGGTTTCGAGCGACTCGGCCAGCCGCGATCGCGCTTGTGGATTGGCGCGCAGACGATCGACGACGACCTCGAGCCGCGGCACCGTCCCCGCCGTTGTCACCGCAGCCACGCGATCCGCGTCGACGACCGTGCCGTCGACGCGGAAGCGGACGAAGCCGCGCGCGCGCAGGTCGTCGATCCGGGCGGCGATCGGTCCGCCGTCCTCTCCGCGCAGCGGCGCGAGAATGTGCAGCATGGTGCCGGCGGGCCGCAGCATGGCCGCATCGACCATCTGGGCCACGCTCTGCGCGGCGAGCGGAATGTCGGGATGGTCGGGGCAATGGGGCTGGCCCACGCGGGCGAAGAGCAGCCGGAGGTGATCGTGAATCTCCGTCACCGTACCCACGGTCGAGCGCGGATTGCCGGTGGCGCGTGCCTGCCGGATCGCGATCGCCGGGCTCAGGCCCTCGATCGAATCGACATCGGGCCGCTCCATCAGCGGCAGGAACTGGCGGGCATACGCCGACAGCGACTCGACGTACCGGCGCTGGCCTTCGGCATAGAGTGTGTCGAAGGCCAGGGAGCTTTTGCCGGATCCGGAGGGGCCCGTGATGACGATCAGGCGGCCGCGCGGCAGATCGAGGTCGACGTCGCGCAGGTTGTGGCTGCGCGCGCCGCGCACCCGGATCGGGTTCATCGCGCCGTCGCCGCCGGATGCTCGTCTAGATTTCGGCTTCCGCAGCCGGTCCGTCATAGCGCTCGGCACGCCGCGCGCCCCGGCCCAGCTCCACGCCCAACTGCTTGAGCTTGCGGTACAGGTGGGTGCGCTCCAGCCCGGCCCGGTCGGCGACGCGGGTCATGCTGTAGTTTTCCTTGACCAGGAGATGCTCGAAGTAGATGCGCTCGAACTGGTCGCGGGCATCGCGCAAGGGTTGATCGAGGTTGATGCCCAGGGCGGCAGCCTCGCTCTCGGCCGGCGGCGCGTCCGGAAACGGGGCCGGCGCGGCGCCGTTCATCCCCGGGTCGCTTGGTTCCGGAACGCTCCCGCCGCCGGCGGCGCCCGCAGGGCGCGCAGGCTCCCGCCGCTGCTGGCCGTGGCGCAAGCCGTCGCGGACCGCGCTCAACAAGCGGGAGAGCGTGATCGGTTTTTCCAGGAAATCGAGCGCGCCCAGGCGGGTCGCCTCGACCGCGGTCTCGAGCGTGGCATGTCCCGACATCATGATGACCGGGGCGTGCAATTGCCCTGCGGCCACCCACTCCTTGAGCAAGGTGACGCCGTCGGTGTCCGGCATCCAGATATCGAGCAACACCAGATCGGGAGGTGTTTGTTCCCGATGGATCCGCGCGCGCGCGGCATTCTCCGCTGTCACTACGACATGCCCCTCATCCGAGAGGATCTCCGACAGCAATTCCCGAATTCCGACTTCGTCGTCGACAACCAGTATGTTTGCCATGACCTGCTTCGCTTGCGTCAAACAGCGTCCGCCGCTGCAGGCTCTGAAAGCCGATGCAAAAGGACCGTCACCGCCGCGCCACCCCGATCCCGGTTGACGATTTCGATCGTCCCGCCGTGCTCGTCAATGATCTTCTTCACCAAGGCCAAACCCAACCCCGTTCCGTGCGGCTTCGTCGTGACGTACGGTTCGAACGCACGGCGAAGTATATTCGTCGGGAAGCCGGGGCCGTTGTCCTCGATGGAAAGGCGGACCGCGGGCCGGCCCGCCCCCGGCCCCGATCTGCCGGGCGGGGTCGCACGGACCACCTCGGTGCGCACGGCGACCATCCCCGGCCGCTCCCGGCCGAGTCGATCCGACTCGGCGGCGCCAGCGATCGATTCGATGGCGTTGCCGATCAGATTGTGGATCACCTGCCGCAACTGCTCGGCATCGGCCTCGACGAGCGGCACCTCGGGATTCAGGTGCAGTGTAACCCGGGGAATCGCTTTGCCTCCATCGCCGGCCGCCGAGGGGGCGCCGCCGCCGTTTTTCGCTTCTGCCGCCGTCTCCGCGCCATACATCGAGCCGACTTCCTCCACCAACGCATTGAGGTCCAGGGGGGCGAGGCGGGCCGCGGGCAGGCGGGCGTAGTCGCGAAACTCGTCGACCATGTGTTTCATCGCCGCGACCTGGTTGACGATCGTCGTGGTGCCGCGATCGAGCACGGCACAGTGTTCTTGCGGCAGCACCGGCGCGAGCTTCATGCGCAGCCGTTCGGCGGCGAGTTGGATCGGCGTCAGGGGATTCTTGATCTCGTGCGCGAGCCGCCGCGCCACCTCGCCCCAGGCGACCGCGCGCTGCGCCGAGATGACCTGGGTGATGTCGTCGAACACCACGACGTATCCGAGTCCATCCTCCAGCGGCAGCCGCGATCCGCGCGCCAGCAGGGCCAGCGGCTCCGCGCCGATGTCTCCACCGACGCGCGGCACGTGCATCTGCTGCTGCCAGGAATCTTTCGGTGTCGCGGCCAGCGCCTGATCGTGGAACGCGCGGGAAACATCCTTCGCAAGCTGGGGCATTTCGTCGTGCAGGGACCGGCCGACGCGGGACGCCAGCGAGGTACCGAGAATCCGCGCCGCGCCGTAGTTGGCGGTGACGATGGCGAAGTCCTGGTCCAGGACGATCACGCCGGCCGAGAGGTTGGCGAGCAGCCGCTCCAGGTAGGCGCGTGCTGCTTCGAGTTGCCGCGAGCGGGTTTCGACGGCGTTGCGGGCCTCTTCCAGTTGGCGCGTCATCGCGTTGAACGACTGCGGCAGCAGGTTGAGCTCGTCGTTGCCTCGAAACTCCCGCACCGGGCGGAAATCGCCTTCGGCGACCGCTTTCGTGCCCGCGGCCAGTTCCACCAGGGGCGCGGTCATCGCGCCGGCCAGCATCATGCCGGCGGCAATCGCGGCGAACACCGCCAGCAACAGGGTGAGCGTCAGCGTCAGGCGATAGATCCGCTGCAGGCCGAGGCGCGCCAGCGAGCGCTCCTGGTAGTCGCCATAGCCGGTCTGCAGCGCTTGCGCGTTCGCCGCGATCGTCGGCGGGACGGCCTGGACGAGCTCCAGCAGGTACGGTTCGTCGAGCTGGATCGAGCCCATTCCCACGGACGGCCGTAATCGACCCTGCGCATGTGCGGTCGGCGCGAACCGGTAGGAGGCCCCCGACCCGTCCGAGCCGGCCGGTTCGCTCGATTCGAACGGGTTGCCGGGGATCGGCACGATGACGCGGACCCGCAGGCCGCGACCGGGTTCGGTCGACAGTTCATCGCCTTCGATCGCGGCGTATCCCCCGGTAGCGAGGGCGCTGCGCAAGGCGCTTGCCGAGGGAAGGAAGTATGCGAGCTGGAATTTGCGGGCGGTGCTGGCCCAGACCACCTGGCCGCCGGCCCGGACGATCAGCGCCTGGTCGGCCCCTGCCCGTTCGCGCAGGCGGACCAGCGCGGCGCCTTGCTCCGACGCCGGCGTGTCGGCCAGTTCCTGCGCCATCGTGCGCGCCTTGGCGTTGAGTTCCTCCCGCTGCGCCGCCAGTACGGCGCGCCCGAGCGCGAACCCCGATTCGAGCGCTCCCTCCACCTTGACGTTGAACCACGACTCGATCGAGCGCAGCAGGAACTGGGAAGACACCACATAGACGAGCACGCCCGGAAGCACGCCCATCAGCGCGAATGCGATGGCAAACCGGGCCATCAGGCGTGCGCCGAACACCCGCGCGCGCACGCGCTGCAACAGGCGCACCGCCAGCCCCGTGACGACCGTGAACAGGACGAAGGCGAGTGCCCCGTTCGCAGCCAGGAGGATGGGATAGTCCCGCTCGAATGCGCGCGAATTGGCGCTTGCCGACATCAGGATGAACAGCAGCACCCCGGCCAGGGCGAGGGCCCCGATGAGGGAGTACCGAAGAACACGGGACATATGGCAGACGCGGCGGCAGGCGAGGCGGGAGCGCGGCGGGATGCGCGGTCAATGCGCTCCGGCAACCGAGAGCGCGCACTCTTCCCAGCCGGACGTCCAGTCCCAGTCGTGGTCGGTGATCGCGTTGACCTGGAACGGCTTGGGCAGCATGGACGTGTCGAGCATCATGCGGATGCGGGCCCGCACATGCTCGAGGCTGTCGTCCAGCAGCGACGCGTCCCCGACCCGCCAATGCGCCACGCGCCGCATCGTCGCCACCGCCTGGTCCAGGGTGTCGAACGGCAGGGCCAGCCCGCCTCGCGACAGGTGGTATTGGCGCGTGAGCGGGCTGTAGCTCACGCGGTATTCGATCGTCCGGTCGAGCAGGTTCTTGTCGAACCAGTACCAGCGGGAGCGCCGGATCTGAACCTCGATCCGGAAATACAAGGCGATTCCGTGATCGACGGCATCGCGCAGCGACGGCGGCATGGTGAAGGCGAACTGCGCGTCGACGAAGGTTCCCGGGTCGCTTCCCCGCTGCACGGTCACGGCGGCGACGGCGCCGTCGGTTCCGTCCGGAGACGCCTGCGCCGCCGCGCACGGCAGCGACAACGCCGCCGCGCAGACGAACGCGAGCGCGCAGCGGCGAACCGCCGCCGCGCACGCCCGGGCGTCAAACCTTTTCCAGCAGCGCATAGAAGAAACCGTCCTGGAATACGGGTTGTTTGCTGGTATCGAATTCCATCGGTGCGGCCTGTGCGCTACGGGGCAGCAACTGCCATCCGCCGGGCTCGCCCTGCCGCAACGGAACGATCCGGGCGTCGGGATGGCGCTCGACAAACGACGAACTCTGCTGCCGCCCCTCTTCCGGGAATATGGAACAAACTGCGTAGAGCAATCTACCAGTCCGCGCGAGGAGGGGCCACAAGGCATCCAGCAATTTGGCCTGCTGCGTTGCCAATTTCGCAACATCCCCCGGCCGTCGCAACCATACGATGTCGGGGTGGCGGCGCACGATCCCCGAGGCGGTGCAGGGGGCGTCGAGCAGGATGCGGTCGTATGGCCGACCGTCCCAGAACCGCCCCGGATTCCGTGCGTCGGCCACCAGCACGCGGGCCTGCGGCCCGGCCAACGCCAGTCGCTGGATGTTGGCGTCGATCCGGCGCGCGCGTTCGGGGTCGCGCTCGACGGCGTCGACCGAGCAATCACCAAGCTCGAGCAGGTGCGCGGTCTTGCCGCCGGGTGCGGCGCAGGCGTCCAGCACCCGCATGCCCGGCGCGACCCCGAGCAGGGGCGCCGCGAGCTGGGCGCCCGCATCCTGCACCGAAACCCAACCTTCGGAGAACCCCGGGATGCGCTCCACCGGCAGCGCACGATGCAGCCACACCGCCGATTCGCCGGCCCGGCTTGCCGCGAGCCCCTCCGCCGCCAGGCGGTCGAGGTAGGCGGCAACCGTGGTCCTGCGCACGTTGACGCGCAGGACCAATGGCGGTTCTTCATTCTGCGCGGCGAGAATTTCCTGCGTCCGGCGCGCGCCGTATTCCCGGTGCAGCCGAGCCAGCCACCAGGGCGGCACATTGCCGTGCCGCGCCGGATCCTGCTCGGCCTCCCGCACGAGCTCTTCCCGGCGGCGCAGAAACTCGCGCAGGAGCGCATTCAGGAATCCCGCGGCCGCCGCGGTGGTCTCGCGTGCGCGCGCCGCGCGCACAGCCTGGTCGACCAGGGTGAAGTCGGGATAGGCGCCGGCCAGCAGCTGCGCCACCGAAACGGCGAACAGGGCGCGCACCTCCGGGTCAGGCGGGCGGTGCGCAAGCCTGGTCAGGAGGAATTCCGTGACCGCGAACCGGCGGACCGCCGTGGTCGTAACGTCGCGCAGCGCGCCGGCCAGCGCGGCAGAGGCGCCCCGGCTCGATTCCAGCGCCGCATCCAGCGCCCGGTCCAAGGACTGTCCAGCCTGAAAGCCGGACCACGCCTGGGCCGCGAGCATCAGCACGCGGCCGAGCGGAGGGCTGGCTGCGGCGGGGGCGTCCGGGTTGGCCGGTGGGCTGTCCACCGGGGTCGGTTCCATCAATGCGATCCCTCCGCGCCGTCCGGGCCCGGCGTGGGCGCCGGGGCCAGTATCGTTCCGACCGCGAGCGGAACTGCGGCGAAAAACTCCCGCGCGTCGATTCGCCGGCCGCCGGGGCGCTGGAGCCGGGTGATGCGGAGCGCGCCGTCGCCCGTCGCCACCACCAGCCCCGCGGAGTCCGCGGCGAGCACCGTGCCGGGGGGCGGAAGCGCCGCGCCGGTCGGCTGGTCAACCGGGTGTGCGAGCCAGAACTTGACGGTCTGTCCGGCGATGCCGCCGCACGCGCCGGGAAAGGGGTCGAAGGCCCGGACGCGCGCCGCCAGGCGGGAGGCGGGTTCCCGCCAATCAAGCCATGCTTCGCTCTTGCGGACCTTGGCGGCATAGGTGACGCCCTCCGCCGGCTGCACTTGCGGCCGGACTTCCCCGCGCCCAAGCGCGCGCAGGGTTTCCACCACCAGTCGTCCTCCCAGCTCCGCCAGCCGCTCCGTGAGCGTGCCGGCCGAGATGTCGGGCGGGATGTCCACCGATTCCCAGCGCAGCATCGGCCCGGTGTCCAGGCCGGTGTCCATCTGCATGATGGTGATGCCGGTGCGGATGTCACCCGCTTCGATTGCGCGCACCACCGGCGCGGCGCCCCGCCAGCGCGGCAGCAGCGAGGCGTGGATGTTCACCGCGGTCACCCGCTGGGTTCCTGCGGGAATCCCCTGCGGCAACTGCAGGACATCCTCCGGCAGCAGCAGTCCGTAGGCGGCCACGACCAGCACGTCGGGGGCAAACGCCCGCAATCGGTCGCGGGCGATCGCCGCATCCTCGCCGCCGCGGTCGGGGCGCAGGCTCGACGGCGTGCAGACCGGGATGCCCCGCTCCGAGGCGAGGACCTTGACCGGACTGGCCTGCAATCGTTGTCCGCGGCCCGCGGGGCGGTCCGGCTGGGACAGAACCAGGCCGACATCGAAACCGGCGTCGAGCAGCGCCGCGAGCCCCGTCGCGGCGAATGCCGGGGTGCCCGCATAGGCGATCCGCATCGGCCGTCCGGTCATGCTCACAGACTCGCCGGCTCGCGCCGGGTGCCGCGCTGTCGCTCCCGCTGTTGCTCCATTTGCCGCTTGCGCAGCTTGGCGCGCGCCCGCGCCTGCTTGAGCAGCGACAGTTTTTCCACGAACACCTTGCCGTCGAGATGATCGATCTCGTGCTGGATCGCCACCGCGAGCCGATCTTCGCATTCGAGTTCGAATTCGTTGCCATGCGCGTCCTGGGCGCGCACGCGTACCTTGGCAGGCCGGGTCACCTTGTCGAACACGCCGGGAACGGACAGGCAACCCTCCTCGCCTTCGGCGGTTTCGGAAGAGGTCCAGGTCAGCGTTGGATTGACGAACACGCGCAGATCGCTCCGCGTCTCCGAGAGATCGAGGAGCACCACCCGCTCGTGCACATCGACCTGCGTCGCCGCCAGGCCGACGCCGTTGGCGGCGTACATCGTCTCGGTCATGTCCGCGAGCAGTTTGTGCAGACGGTCGTCGAACGCCGTCACCGGCCGCGCCACCTTGTGCAGGCGCCGGTCCGGATATTCCAATATCGTCAAGATCGCCATGAAACCATCCAACCGCCAAAATTACCCAAGCGCGTTACCCAAGCGCGTCACCCAAGCGCGTTACCCAACCGCGGAGTGCCAGGATCTCCGCACAAAAAACCGGCGGGGACGTATCCCGGATTTTCCGGGCGTTCCGCAAATTCCGGTTCGGCCGGCATCATGCCCGCCGCAGCCTGATCCATTCATCATCCGTCCGGACTGACCATTCCAGGCGCTGATCCAGGGCCGGATCGGCGCCGAATCGATTGTGGCAGTACCGGATTCGGTAGAAAATTTCCGCTTCAACCCGCTATCGTAGCGGTACGATGCGCGCACCGCCCATCTTGCGGCCGGCCCTGCGGGCCGGGCCTGCTTTTGCTGGAAGGGCGGGTCACATCAAAAATAGGGTCGATCCGAACATGATGAGTCCCGAAGATTGCCCGCGCAATGCGCGCTGCGGCCAACCCGTCCCCGCCCGCGAGTCTACCCTGCCGGCGTTCCGTGCCCACGCGCGGGCCCGCACGCAATCGGGGAGGGCGGCTTCGATCCTGCGGGCGACCGTGGTCGCTGCCCTGTTGCCGTGCGCGCTCGCCGCCTGGGCCGCGCCGCGGTCCGAGACGGTCACGCCCGGCCAGCGCGCCATCGCGGATCAGGTCGCGCGCACCGGGGTGCCGCTTTCGGCGCTCGCGCCCGATGCGCCCGACCGTCATGTCGTCCAGCGCGGCGACACCCTGTGGGCCCTGGCCTCGCGCTACCTCCGCTCCCCCTGGCGCTGGCCGGAGTTGTGGGGGATGAATCGCAATCAGATCCGCAATCCCCACTGGATCTATCCGGGCCAGGTCCTGGTGCTGGTGAAGTCGAACGGCCGCGCGCGGCTGACCCTGGAAGGGGCGGCGGGCGCCGATCAAGCCGGGATCGCATCGACGGGTTCGGCCGGTCGTGGCTCGGTGTTTGAAATCGTGAGGCTGCGCCCGCGCGTCCGGGATCTCGGCCCGACCTCGGCCAAGCCGATTTCGAGCATTCCCAACAACCTGATCGAGCCGTTTCTTTCGCAACGCAGGGTTGTGAGCGCGTCGGAACTCGACAAGTTCCCCGAAGTCATCGCCACGCAGGACGACCGACTGTATCTCGGCGCGAACGATTTCTTCTACGCCCGCGGCATCCGCAAGGACGCGGCGCAGACCTACCACGTGTTCGGCGTGGCCGAGCCGATGTACGAGCCCGATGACGTTGCCCACAAGAAACCCATCGCCTACGAGGCGCGCTATCTGGGCACGGCGCAGGTGATCCAGCCGGGGCCGATCTCGAAGCTGCGGATCCTCGATAGCGTCCGCGAGATCGGCGCGGGCGACCGCCTGGTTCCGATCGAGCGTCAGGATCTCATCGCGTACGTTCCCCGGCGTCCCGAAAAGCCGGTGCATGGACGGATCGTCGCCGTCTACGGCGGCGTGACCAGCGTCGGCGCGGACAGCGTGGTGGCGATCGATCGGGGCGCGCGGGACGGATTGGAGATCGGCGATGTCCTGACCGTTCTGCAGCCCGGCGCGACCATCGTCGACCAGACCACTTCCGATGGGGAGCATGTGCGTCTTCCCGATGTCCACGCCGGGCGCATGTTCGTGTTCCGGGTGTTCGACGGGATCTCCTATGCGTTGCTCATGACTGCCACCAATCCGGTGCGCGTCGGCGATTATTTCCAGCAGCCCGGCGACACGGAGTCGACGGCGGACATGGCGGCGGCGCGGTAAGTCTTCCCACCCCGGGGGCGGCGTGCGGTTCGGGGCGGTCGACGACGGGACCGTGCGGGAATCGGCACCCGATGCCGTGCGGCGCTGGCTGTGCGGTGGCCCCGGGCGTTTCGTGCTGACCCGCGACGATGCGGACTACCCGCCGTCCCTGTTGCATCTCAACGATCCGCCGCCCGCGCTCTTCGGCGCCGGTCGCCGCGATCTGCTGCGCGCCCCGGCGTTCGCCATCGTCGGCAGCCGCAATGCCACCGAGCAGGGGAAATCCAACGCGCGTGCGTTTTCCGGTCACCTGGCGCGGGTCGGCTATTGCATCGTCAGCGGCATGGCGCGCGGCATCGACAGCGCTGCCCATTGGGGGGCGCTCGACGCCGGCGGCGGCACGATCGCCGTTCTCGGCACGGGGATCGACATCGTGTATCCGCCGTCGAACCGGCCGCTCGCCGAAGCGCTGGTGCGCGACGGACTGCTGATTGCCGAATTCCCGCCCGGAATGGGGGTCCGCCGCGATCACTTCCCGCGGCGCAACCGCATCATCGCCGCGATTGCCCGCGGCGTCCTGGTGGCCGAGGCGACGCTGCGCTCGGGATCATTGATCACCGCCCGCTGGGCTGCGGATCTCGGCAGGGAGGTGTTCGCGCTGCCCGGTTCGATCCACGCCCCGATGCACCGCGGTTGTCATCGCCTGATCCGCGACGGCGCGAAGCTCGTCGAGTCGGCGCAGGATATCCTCGAGGAATTCCATGACGGGGGTATGCCCAATCCTGCGGTGCGGCCGGCCCGGGTCGGACCGGGTGCCGATCGCCGGCTTGCGGCGATGGGGTATGACCCGGTCGATCTCGACACCCTGGCGGCCCGTCTGCGGGAAGATCCGGGAAGCCTCGCCGCGGCGTTGCTGGAACTCGAGCTGATGCGAAAGGTGGAGCGCCTGCCCGGGAATCGGTACCAGCGGCTGGCATAGGCCGGGATCCGGTGCCGGATCCGGGGGACGAGCCGTCCGCGGCAGTTTGTTATCCTGAAAAAAGGAACGGGCTTACCGGAGCTGACTGCCAGAGCCGACTGCCGGAGCTGACCACTGGAGCCGACGCGTGCCGACCCCACCATGAGCAAAAAGACCCTCATCATCGCGGAAAAACCTTCGGTTGCTGCCGACATCGCGCGCGCGCTCGGCGGCTTCACGAAAGAGCAGGACTATTTTGAAAGCGACGAATACGTCCTGTCGTCCGCCGTCGGCCATCTCCTGGAGCTGCACGCGCCGGAAGAGTACGAGGTCAAGCGCGGCAAGTGGAGCTTCGCCCACCTGCCCGTCATCCCGCCGCACTTCGCGCTGCATCCGATCGAACGCTCCGAGTCGCGCCTCAAGCTGCTTGCCAAGCTCGTCAAGCGCAAGGATGTCGGCGCGCTCATCAACGCCTGCGACGCGGGTCGCGAAGGCGAGCTGATTTTCCGCTACATCGTCCAGCATGCCGGCGCCAAGCAGCCGATCCAGCGCCTCTGGCTGCAGTCGATGACCCCGGCCGCGATCCGGGATGCGTTTGCGCACCTGCGTTCGGACGAGGCGATGCAGCCGCTTGCGGACGCCGCCCGCTGCCGTTCCGAAGCCGACTGGCTGGTGGGAATCAACGGTACGCGCGCCATGACCGCGTTCAACAGCAAGGATGGCGGCTTCTTTCTCACCACCGTGGGCCGGGTGCAGACGCCGACGCTCGCGGTGGTCGTCGACCGGGAAGATCGCATTCGGAAGTTCGTGCCGCGCGACTATTGGGAAGTGCGCGCGCAGTTCGGCTGTCGGGCCGGCACGTACGAAGGGCGATGGATCGACCCCAAGTTCAAGAAACCGGAGGATGACGCCGAAGCCCGGGCGGAACGGCTCTGGAATCGTGCCGATGCCGATGCGATCGTCGCCGCCTGCCGCGGCCAGACCGGAACGGCAACGGAAGAGTCCAAGCCGGCGACCCAGCAATCGCCGCTTCTCTTTGACCTCACCGCTTTGCAGCGCGAGGCCAACGGCCGCTTCGGCTTCTCCGCGAAGAATACGCTGGCGCTTGCGCAAGCACTGTATGAAAAGCACAAGGTCCTGACCTACCCCCGGACCGATTCGCGCGCGCTGCCGCAGGATTACATCGAGGTCGTGAAGCAGACGCTGCAGTTGATGACCGGGGACGGCGCCGCCCAGTCCGGACGCGGGCGATCGAAGGCCAAGAGTGCGGCCGAGGCCGGCGCAGAGGGGTTCGCGCAATACGGCGGGTTCGCGGCGACCATCCTGCAGAACGATTGGGTGCGTCCGAACAAGCGCGTGTTCGACGACTCGAAGGTGTCGGACCACTTCGCCATCGTTCCGACCCTGCAGGCGCCGGGAACGCTCTCCGAGCCGGAGTGGCGCATCTATGACCTCGTCGTGCGGCGCTTTCTGTCCGTCTTCTATCCGGCAGCGGAGTATCTCGTCACCACGCGTTTCACGGAGGTGCAAGGCCACCGCTTCAAGACCGAGGGGAAGGTGCTCGTCAAGCCCGGATGGCTGGAGATCCACGGCCGCGACGCGCAGTCCGAGCAGGGGTCGCTGGTTGCGATCGAGGCCGGAGAGCCGATCCGCACCGAATCGATCGACGCCCTGGCCCTGCAGACCAAGCCGCCGGCGCGATACACCGAGGCGACCTTGCTGTCGGCGATGGAGGGCGCAGGAAAGCTGGTCGACGACGACGAACTGCGCGCAGCGATGGAAGGCAAGGGCCTGGGCACTCCGGCCACCCGGGCCGCGATCATCGAAGGCCTGCTCACCGAGCGGTACCTCGTTCGGGACGGGCGCGAACTGCATCCGACCGCGAAGGCATTCCAGCTCATGACCTTGTTGCGCGGGCTGGGCGTCGATGAGTTGACGGCGCCGGAGCTCACCGGGGAGTGGGAGCAACGGCTGGCGATGATCGAGCACGGCGCGCTGGATCGTGCGACGTTCATGCGCGACATTGCGACCATGACCAGCCGGATCGTCGAGCGGGCCAAGAGCTACGAGTCGGACACCGTGCCGGGCGACTACGCCACGCTGCGCACGCCGTGTCCGAAATGCGGCGCGGTGGTGCAGGAGAACTATCGCCGCTTTGCCTGCACGCACTGCGATTTCTCGATTCCGAAGCACCCGGGCAGCCGCACGTTCGAAATTGAAGAAGTCGAGCAGTTGTTGCACGACCGCCAGATCGGCCCCCTATCCGGCTTTCGCAGCAAGATGGGCCGACCGTTCTCGGCGGTGTTGAAGCTTTCGCCGGAGTTCAAGCTCGAGTTCGATTTTGGCAACGCCAGCGACGCGGACGAGGGCGGCGCGGTCGATTTCACCGGACTGACCCCTCTTGGGCCGTGCCCGAAATGCGGTGCAGGGGTGTTCGAGCAGCCGATGGCCTATGTCTGCGAGAAATCGGTCGGGCCGGCGCGCAGCTGCGATTTCCGTTCGGGGCGCGTCATCCTGCAGCAGCCGATCGAGCCCGAACAGATGCGCAAGCTGCTCACCCAGGGTCGCACCGACCTGCTGCGCGGCTTCGTGTCCAATCGCACCCGGCGCAAGTTCGCGGCCTTCCTGCTGACCAAGCCGGACGGCACCATCGGGTTCGAGTTCGAGGCTCGCGGCACTGCGGCGTCGGCCGAGAAGGATGGCGAGGGAGCCGCCAGGAAGCGGCCTGCGGCGCGGAAGACGGCATCGCGCGCAAAGAAGACCGCGGAAGCGACGGAATAGGCGGCAGGCGATGCGCCTCCGCGCTTCCCGGCGGGTTTGACGCAGGCGGGGATCGGCCGATCTTCTCGGGAATACGGTGAAGCGGCGTGCCGCCGCTCAGACCAGCGCCAGCATCGAATCCGCCATGGCGATGGCGCGCAGCAGGGACTTGTTGATGAGATCGGAGTCGACCGGCAGTTCGGCCGCGACCGCGCCCGATTCCTCCGCGTCCGCTTCGAGTGCAAGCACGGTGTCGAGGTACGGGCCGAGCGGCCCATCGTGCCGCAGCAGGGCCGCGTTCGCGGCTTCCGGCAGATCGATCTCGCGGAGCAGCACGTCGAGATTCTGGCCGATGATCCGGTCCAGCAACGTGAACGCACCGACGATGAACGCCTCGTCGGCCTGAGCGGTCGATCGGGTGGCGGCCAGCACCAGCGCTTCCATGCAGTGGGCGCGCACCAGCGAGGCGAAGATCAGGGGGGTGTTCTGGCCGTCGCGGTTCGAGATCGCCAGCAGCAGGACCAGCCACTTGACGAGGCGGCCGTAGCCGATCGCCGCCACCGCCTGGCGCAGCGAGGTCGTCGGTCCGCCGCGGCGGAATGCGGGACTGTTCGCCAGCGTGAGCAGCATGTACGCCAGGAGCGGCTCCGCCTCGAAAACCTGCTCGACTGCGCGCAGATCGGCATCGGTCTGCACCAGCCGCACCAGTTCGAGGATTGCCCGCTGCGAGGGGGAAAATCCCTGTTCCGCATCCGGCGCCTTGGGGCCCAGAGGCCATCCGACGACGGCGTGTGCGCCGCCGTCCAGGGCGGCCGACGCCTGCTCGAGCGATTCGGAATCCAGCGACAGGAGGGGCACCGGCAGCGCCGCGCCCGCCCGGAGATCGGCGCCATGGCCGATCACGTACTGGAAGAACTGCAGGCACTCGCGTTCCGGCAGCGCGCCCTCTGCCCGCAGGACGTGGCGTACGCCTTGCCGTCGGGTTTCGAAGCGGACGCGCGTCCGTTCCTCGTCTCCCAGTTCGCTCTCGGGAACCTCGATCAGGACGTTGCGCGGCGCGGTCCATCGCGCCATTGCCGCGTCGTACCGGAAGTCCTGCGGAGCGAGCAGGACGAGCCCATGCGGAAACACGCCATTGTCGCCGTCGGTGAATCCGCGCACCACACCGCTCATCAGTCCGGACAGCGGGGCCGCGTCGGCCGCGCTGCGGGAGCGCATCGCCAGGCGCACGCCGACCGGACGGCGGTTCTGGCCGACGAGCATCTGCCAGCGCATGGCGAGGGAGTCGAGGGCGAGCGGCGCGCCGGCACCCGGATCGTCGCTTGGCGATGTGTCTTCCGATCTGGGAGGGAAATCAAACAAGGCGCTACTCCGTCTACTTTTCCAGCGGGATGCCTACTGTATCGGCGCGCCGCGGGCAAAAGTTGAAAGAGAAAACGGATTAGTCCGTACCAGTTAATGCGATACTTCGGCGCGATTCCGAAGAAGCCGGGTTCCCGATCCATGCCCAAGTCCACCGTCAAGGCCCGCGGCAAGACCGCCGCGAAGTTTTCCGATAGCGCTGTTTCCAACGGCCGCAAGTCCGCTGCAAAGAAGGCCGCCGCGCCGGCGCGCAAGTCTGCCAGGACTGCGGCGGCTCCCGCGTCCACCACCCGCAAGGCCAAGATCGTGGTTCGCGATTCCGGCATTCATGGCCGGGGGGTCTATGCCGCCCGCGAGATCCGCGCCGGCGAACGCATCATCGAATACCGGGGGGAGGTCATTTCCTGGAAGGAGGCGGACCGCCGTCCGCCTTCGGATCCCGACGATCCCAGTCATACGTTCTTCTTTTCGCTGTCCGACGGCAAGCGGGTGATCGACGGATCGATCGGGGGGAATTCCTCGCGCTGGATCAATCACTCCTGCGCCCCGAACTGCGAGACGACGGAAACCGAATCCGGCCGCGTCTACGTCGAGGCGCTGCGCGACATCCACGCCGGCGAGGAACTCGTCTACGACTATTGCCTGATCATCGACGAGAAGATCACGAAGAAGCTGAAGAAGCAGTATCGGTGCCTGTGCGGCGCGCCCGATTGCCGCGGGACGATGTTGGCGAAGAAGAAGTGATCCGCCGCCGGAGCCCACGGGAGGTTGTCCCGCCGGTTCCGGTTCCTGGCCCGGCGCCTCCGCCCGGCCTTAGCGCTGCGGGGTGTTCTGCCGGCTCCCGAAGGGCCGGTCGTCCAGCGTCATCACCGCCCGGAACAGGGCGTGCGCGGCTTCCGCGACGACCAGCGCGAGCATCGTCGCGCACACCGTCCTGATCGCCGCGCTGCCCAGTTCCATCATGGAATGCACGTCCGGCCCGGCAATCCATTCATAGGCGATCGCCGCGGCCAGCGAGAGCAGAATTCGAAAGCCCATGGTAGGCGCCTGTCATGCGGAACATAAGGGACGTCCCGTACAGATCGGCATCGGCGCCGTCGACTTGAGGGCCGGGACTTGATGGCCGGGCCCCGAACGCCTACTGCAGGCGGTTCAGCGCGTCCAGGACCACGGTCGTGGACAGGATTTCGGGCAGCAGCTGCGGGTCGCCGGAGCGGTTGTAGACCACGTACATCGGTACCCCGCTGCGGGAAAATCGTGCCAGTTCCCGCGAGATCGCTTCGTTGCGCCGGGTCCAGTCCGCGCGCAGCAGCGCGACGTGATGGGCGCGCAGCGCCCGTTCGACCCGCGCGTCCCGCAGCACGAGGTGCTCGTTGGCCTTGCAGCTGATGCACCACGCGGCGGTGAAGTCGACGAACACCGGCCGCCCCTGCGCCAATGCCTGCTGCTGGGCCTGCGGAGACCAGCCGGCCCAGCCGTCGCTGCCGGCCGCGGCGCTTGCCGTCAGCGCGGATGCGGATTGCGGCGGCATGGCGGCAAAGGAGACCGGCACCGCCAGCGCCGCGATTGCCGCGACGGCGGCGATCCACCGGAATTGCCGGCCGCCCCGCTGCACCCGGCCCCACGCCCAGCCGAACAGGCCGAATCCGGCCAGGGCCGCCGCCATCGCGACCAGCCCTTTGGCGTCAACCTGTTGCGCCAGCACCCACAGCAGCCAGACGCAGGTCAGGAACATCGGCACCGCCATGAAGTGCTTGAAACGTGCCATCCATGCGCCGGGTCGCGGCAGCAGGCGCAGCAGAGGAGGAAAGAACGTCACGATCAGGTAGGGCGTCGCCATGCCGGCGCCGAGGACGGCAAACACCATCAATGCCGTCGCCGCGGGCTGGGTGGCGGCGAAGCCGACGGCGGCACCCATGAACGGTCCGGTGCAGGGCGATGCCACGAGCACGGCCAGCGCCCCCGTCGCAAAACTGGCACGCGGGCCGTCTCCGTCCAGCGCACGGGCCAGGCGACCGTTCGCCAACCGCGTGCCGAAGGAAAATTCGAACAGGCCGAGGAGGTTCAGCCCGATCAGGAAAAACAGTGCGGCCAACGTCGCGATCACGCCCGGCGACTGCAACTGGAAGCCCCAGCCGATTTGCGCTCCCGCCGCCCGCAGGGCCAGCAGCGCACCGGCCAGCCCGACGAACGTCAGCACCGCGCCGCCCGTATAGGCCAGCCCGTGGGCGCGCAGCCGGGAGGGCGATTCGGCGCGATGCCGGACCAGGCCGATCAGCTTGAGCGACAGCACCGGAAACACGCAGGGCATCAGGTTCAGGATCATGCCGCCCAGGAACGCGCCGGCCAGCGCGACCAGCAGCGCCCGATCTGCCGGTGACGCGGGCGGCAGCGCCGGGGGCGCTTCTCCGGGACCCGCGACGGGTGTGAGGTCCGCAGATTGGGAGGCTTCGGCCGCGTCCGCGCCGTAGGCGCTCGCGGCCGTCGTCTTGGCCACTGCCTTGGGTGTCGGCGCTCCGGCAATCGCGACCGTGATTTCGGTTGCCGTGTTGCCGGACTCCAGGACGCCGCGCAACGTATGGAACGCCGGATCGATCGGGGTCGCTGCCGCCAGATCCAGGTGCAGGCCGCCGTCGGCGAAGGCCGGCCGTTGTCCCGCGGCCGCCTGGATCCGTCCGGGTTCCAGGGGGAAGAACCGCAGGTTGTCGGGCACCGGACCCGCGCCGGCAAGGCGCAGGCGGATGTGCGTCCCATCCCATGCCGCCTTCAGGCCGGGAAGCGTCCGCGGCACCGGGATGCGGGCCCGCGTCGCCGCGAACTCCGTCGCATCGGGCGTGGGCAGCAGCGAGCCCGCCGTCCGCACCGGCAGCGACAGCGTGAGATCGGCTCCGCCCGGGACGCAAACGTCGTTGCAGACCAGCCAATCGGCGCGCACCGCGAAGCGCGCGGTGGTGCCGGGCACGGCCGAGGCGGGGACTCGTACCGACACCGGCAGCAGCACTTCGCCTTCATATCCGTAGTTCGCGAGATCGCCGACTCGCAGCAGGGTTGGAGTCGGCCACTGGATCGGCCCCGCGGTGTAGCCCGCAGGCAGTTGCCAGCGCAGGCGGGTGGGCAGGCCGGCATCGCCGGCCACCTGCCAGTACGTGTGCCAGTGGGCTTCGTGCCGCAGTCGCACGCCCAGGGAGGCGGTCTGCCCGGGCACCACACCGTTGAATTCCGACACCAGTGCTGCCCGTACGTATCCGGCGTTCGGATCGAACTGATCGCCCGGAATCGCGGCCCGCGCCGGAGTGCCGGCCGCGAGCCACGCCAGGACTAATATTGCATTAAGGAAGGTTCGTACCATACACAGCATCCGCTCTCCGGGATTGCAGCCCGACGCCTCTTCGAACGCGCCGTTTGGCGCGAAGTTCCCCGGAGCGCCCCACGTCGCATGGATAACAACCTCGAACAGGAACTCCAATCGTGCGCACCCTCATTGTCGAAGATGACCCCACGCTCGGCGCCTCCACTGCACATGGCCTGGAACTGGAAGGATTTGCCGTAGATTGGCGCACCGACGGCGCCAGCGCGGACGCCGCCTTGATCGCGCAGAAATACGACACCATCGTGCTGGACCTGGGCCTGCCCGGGATTCCCGGGGAGAGCCTCCTGCGCAGCTGGCGCGAGCGATCCGACTATACGCCGGTCCTCGTGCTGACCGCGCGCGGTTTCGTCCTCGACCGGGTGCGCCTGCTGAATCTCGGTGCGGACGATTATCTGGTCAAGCCGTTCGATCTCCTCGAACTGGGGGCGCGGTTGCGCGCGCTGGCCCGGCGCCATGGCGGCAAGACGGAAGCCATGCTCGAGTACGGGTCGCTGCTGCTTTCGCGCAGCGATCACGTCGCCATGTGGAAGGGCGGCCGCGTGGAGTTGACCAAGCGCGAGTACCGGATCCTCGATACCTTGTTGCGTAACCGTGGGCGAGTGCTCACTCGCAAGCAGCTCGAGGAAGCCCTGTACGGCTGGGGCGAGGAGATCGAGAGCAACGCCATCGAGGTGCACGTCCACAACCTGCGCCGCAAACTGTCCCGTGACCTGATCGAGACCGTCCGGGGAACCGGTTACCGTCTCAGTCCGAATGCACAGTAGCAGCGAGGCATCCCCGCCGGCGGTGCCCGGCTGGTCCCTGCGCCGCCGGCTGCTGGTGCTGACGGCGAGCGTCACCGCCATCGCCTGGCTGGTCGGCGGGACGGCGACGTTTTTCGTCTCGCGCCACATCAGCAATACCTTGTTCGACCATCGGCTGCGCGACATCGCGGAGGAATTGCTGACGTTCGCCGATCACGAGATCACCGAACTGCAGGAGGCCGGCGCGGGGATCGTCCATGTGGACGGCGCGCGGACGATCGGCGCACACTACCACTACCAGATCTGGTCGCCGGAGGGTCGGTTGCTGCTGGTGAGTGTGCACACGGGCCATGCGCCGTTTGCACCGCTCCATCGGCTGGGGTTCTCCACCGATCTGGTGCGGGGCGTCCGCAGCCGGATCATCGTGATTGTGTCCGACGACGGCAGCAAGATTCTCGAAATGGCCGAACCGCTATCGGCGCGTTCGGTGTATCTCGTTCCCGACCTGCCGCTGTTGCTGATCCCCTTGCTGTTTTCCCTGGCTGTGCCGCTCGGGTTCGGGGCCTGGATGGTCCGCGCCGCCACCGGCAGCCTGGACGAGTCGGCGCTGCAGTTGCGCCAGCGGTCTCCCGACGACCTGCGTCCGCTCCCGCTGGCCGGCCTGCCGCTCGAACTGACGCCCATCGTCGCGGCGATCAATTCGCTGTTCTCCCGGATCGAAAATGCGCTGGCGGTCGAACGCAGCTTCACCGCTGCCGCCGCCCACGAACTTCGCACCCCCCTGGCCAACATCAAGATCCAGGCACAAGTGGCTTCGCTGACGCGCGACGAGGCCAGCCGGCAGCGCATGCTCGCCCGATTGGCGTCATCGATCGACCATACGTCTCATATGGTCGACCAGTTGCTGACGATGTCCCGGATCGATGGGCTGATCGCGTTGCGCGCCCAGGCGGTGCGGTTGCAGCTCGATTCGGTGGCGGCGCACGTCATCGACGAACTGCGTTCCTCGGCCGACCGGCGGTCGCAGACGATCATCGAGGAATTCGACGCCGCCGACGTCGAGGCGACGGAATTCGGGGTCGCGGTGCTGGTGCGCAACCTGCTCGACAACGCCATCCGCTACACGCCGGTCTCGGGAGCCATCCGCGTCCGAACCGGCACGCGCGATGGACGCGGATTCCTGACCGTCGAAGACAGCGGTCCGGGCATCCCGGAGGCGCAGCGGCAGCAGGTGTTCGAGCGCTTCTTCCGTTTGCCCAATTCCGGCGCCGAAGGCTGCGGGATCGGCCTGTCCATCGTGCGCGCGGTGGCGGAAATGCACGGCGCCGAAATTGCGCTTGCGCAGTCCGTCCTGGGTGGATTGCAGGTTACTGTCGAGTTTCCGCCCGTCCCTGCGGTCGCGTCCGATGTCCCGGCCGCAACGGGCAACCCCGGCGATCTGCCGCATTCCTGAGTTTCGGGGAGGAGCCTATGCATGCGTTGCGCCGTCGTGTCCTGGTCTGCTCCGGCAGCGCGCCCTTGCGCGCCAGCCTGTGCGCTTGTCTTGCCTCGCAGCCGGACCTCGAAGTGGTCGGCTCCTGCGCCGGCAGCGACGAAATCCTGCGGCAGGCGGACGCGCAGGCGCCGGATGTGATCCTGGTCGATCTTTCTCCTCCGGGACGATGGCAGGCCGCAATCCTGCATCGCATCCGCAACGGCGTGCCGCAGGGTCGGATCCTCGCGACCACGAACTGCACGGCCGACGAGATGGTCCGCGCGGTCCTGCGCGCCGAATGGGACGGCTTCATCGCGGCACAGGATCCCCTCGACGACCTGCTGCGGGCTGTGCGAGACATCCCCCGCGGCCGAAAATTCGTCTCTTCGTCGCTGTCGGCTGCGTGGTCGGCGGACGTGCCGGTCGGAGGCACCCATCGGCAGGGCGGAGTCGCGCGCTCTGCCGGCGACGCCAGCCCATGGGACCGGCTGACGCTCCAGGAGGGCAACATCCTGCGCCTCATCGCCCAGGGCTACACCAACCGCGCTGCCGCGGCGCACCTGCGGGTCAGCGCCAAAACGGTGGAGAAGCATCGTGCCAACCTGATGCGCAAGCTCGGCTTGCGCGACGCGACGGCGCTCGCGGAATTCCTGCGCGAACGAGGTCTGCTCGACTCGCTCCATTGACCCGCTCGAGCGACCCGTTTCGGATCGCGGCGTCAGCCACTTCCTCCGGGCAGCGGCCAGACGATGCGGATGGTCGTGCCGCCGTTGCGCTGGGACTGCACCGTGGTTCGCCCGCCGGTCGCCTCGGCCCGGGCGCGAACCAGCCCCAAACCCATCCCTCCCGTCACCGACGCGCCGAACGCCGCCTCGGCGGCTGGCGCGTCGAAACCGATACCGTCGTCTTCGATGGTCAGGCTGATTCCATCCGGAGCCGCCTGCAGACGCAGATTCGCGTGGCGGGCATGGGCGTGGCGCACGACGTTGTCCAGCAGCTCCTCCACGATCCGGATCAGGTCGGTGTTGCGCAAGGCCGGAATCCGATCCTCCGGGACCGCCACCTCGCAAGACAACTGGAGTCCGGGTGCGGACGCTTCCGCCGCCCGGCACCCGGCCGACACGGCGTCGGCCAGCCCAAGATCCTCGAGATGACGGGAATGCAGCGCTTCCGAAAGCTGCCGCAGTCCGATCAGCACGTCGCGCAGGCGCCCGATGGCTTCCCGCAAGGGGGCCGCGCCGTCCGAGCCGATGCGCTGCGCCTGCCGCAGTCCTTCCTCCGCCGCATATTTGGCGGCCGCGACCACGGGCGCGATCTCGCCGTCGAGGGTGGCCGCCGCGTGCCGGCGCTGCGCATCCCAACGTCTCAGCACCGCATAGGTGGCCCGTTGCGCCCGCCGCACTTCTTCGGCGTCCGCCACGAGGCGGAGGCGGCGTTCGACCCAGAAAACGAGCGTCCCGCCCTCCTCGCTGCCGGCGCCCACCGTCATTTCCACCAGGGTCCGGCGCCCGCTCCGTCCGCGCAATGCAAGCTCGAACTGGTCCACCGCGCCGAAGCGTATGCGTGCAACCGCGACATCCGCGGCCGCACGCCATTCCTCCACCGCCAGATCCTGCAACGACCGTCCCTGCAGTTCCTGCGGCTGGAATCCCAGCATGGCCGCCGCCGTGGCACCCGCTTCGCGGATGCGTCCGTCGGCGTCGATCCGGACCGCCGTGCGTGGCAGCGCACCGATGCCGTCCGGCAATGGCGGGGCCGGACGATCGGTGTGCCGGGTTGGGAGCGGATCCATGCGGCCCTCCTCTTATTGACGGTTCATTGTTCCACCGCGGGATCGCCCCCATGATGAGGCTAGCAGGCTGTTGAAAAACGGCTGAGTGTGTCAGCGAAGTGGCTTGTCGAACGTTGAATAGTCATTGTCGATTCTCCAGTAGGACGGGACCAATGCGCGGTAGCGACGGGATGCAAGAGGCGTTGTTCTTGATGGCAAAGCTCGACGATTTCGTTCCGTCCGATCATCCGCTTCGTCCAATTCAGGGCATTGTGAACACAGCACTCGCCGGACTGAACGACTTGTTCAATGAGATGTACGCTGGTACCGGCCGTGCCTCGATTGCCCCCGAGAAACTGATGCGTGCGTTGCTGCTCCAGTTGTTCTATTCGGTTCGCAGCGAACGGCAGCTCATGGAGCAGATCCGATACAACCTGCTGTTCCGGTGGTTCGTGGGTCTGGCTATCGACGATCCGGTCTGGGACCACTCCGTTTTCTCGAAGAACCGCGACCGGTTGATCGAGCACGAGGCCGTCGAGAAGTTCTTCACCGAGGTGATGTCGCTGGCCGACAAGAACGGATTGCTCTCGAAGGATCATTTCTCGGTTGATGGAACTCTGGTGCAAGCGTGGGCGAGCCACAAGAGTTTCCGACCCAAGGACGGAGGCGACGGGGGGCCAAGCGCGCCCGGACGCAACGCCGACACCGACTGGAAGGGACGTCCGCGCAGCAACGACACGCATGCCAGCACGACGGATCCCGATGCACGGCTGTTTCGCAAAAGCTCCAACACTGCCGCGATCCTTTGCTACCAGGGGCACGCGCTGATGGAGAACCGAAACGGGCTCATTGTCGGAGCGGTCGTCACACACGCAGGTGGCACTGCCGAACGAGATGCGGCGCTGACGATGATCGAAACCGTTCCCGGAACGCAGCGCAAGACCGTGGCGGCGGACAAGGCATACGACACGGCAGGGTTCGTCGAATCCTGCCGACTTGCCAACGTTACGCCGCATGTGGCGATGAATGTGGGACGTCCTGGTGGCAGCGCGATCGATGCGCGGACATCCCGTCACGCGGGGTACGAAGTCAGCCAACGGATTCGCAAGCGAATCGAAGAGCACTTCGGTTGGGCCAAGACAGTCGGCCGGATACGGCAGACCATGTTCCGCGGAATCCGGCGCGTCGACCACCAGTTCAAACTGAACATGTTGGCGAGCAACATCGTCCGGATGGGCCGAATACTGTCGGAGGTACCCGAATTTGCAGTTCAAGGAGCCCGGTGATGCAAGAAATCGAGCAACCTGGGCGCGACGATACCGGTTCCGGGGTCCAAAAACATGGACCGAACATGCGGAATCGTTGATCAGCGGCGCGTTCACGATGCAAAGTTCTCGCTCAGAGGGGCGAATTTCAACAGCCTGCTAGGCAAGTTTGTTCCATTTCGTATCGGAACGTCGACAAATCGCCACGGTGATGCCAACTTCGTCTAATGTCGGGCGTGTCGGAACCACCTGGAGACCTGCCATGGAACGCCTGCCCCTTTCCTTCCTGCGCCGCGCCGCGCTCGGTATCACCTTTGCAACCGGTTTCGCGCTGAGTGCGGTCGCGGTCGCGGCCCCGCCCGCCGCCGCAGCGGCCGGCCCGACCACGATGGCGGCGGCGTTTTCGCGCCATGTGCAATGGCATCTGGACAACCTGGCGGATCGTCTCGAGATCCAGGCTTCGCAGGAGCCGGCGTGGCAGACGTTCGAAGCCGCGTTGCGCAACGTCATGACCTTCCACTGGAAGATGATGGCCTCGCCGATGCCCGGTCCGGACACGAATGCGGCGACGATCGCGCGCTTGCGTGCCGATCGCGCCGCAGAGCAGGCCCGCAATCTGGACCGCCTGGCGAAGGCGACGGCCGGGCTGCGGCAGGTGCTGACGACGAATCAGCGGGAAGTCCTCGATGAAGTGGCCAGCCGGTATGCCGGACATCACTTCGGACATTGCTTCGGTCCCATGATGCGGGGGCGTGGCGGCATGGGGATGGGAATGGGCCCGGGCCCGGGCCCGGGAATGGGCTGGGGGCCGGGCGCGATGTCCGGCTGCGCCTATGGCGACGGCTGTAACGGCCCGATGGGAGGGGCGATGCCGCAGGCCGCGTCCCCGGGGAGTGCTGCCAAGGGCAACGGAGGGACTCCTTGAGCGGAGTGTCGGCGTCCCGACCCTTCGCGGTTGCGCTGGCCGCGCTTTCCCTGAGCGTTCTGGGTGTCTGCCCGCCGGCCGGCGCAGCGTGCGCCGGCGCGTCCGCGTCGGTTGCCGCGGGCCGCTCCGTGTATCTCGAGGACCTCACCTGGATGGAACTGCGCGACGCGGTGCGCGCGGGGAAAACCACCGCGATCATTCCCATCGGCGGCACCGAGCAAAGCGGTCCTGCGATCGTCCTGGGGAAACATAACGCGCGGGTGCGCTGGCTCAGCGGGCGGATCGCGCAGGAACTCGGCAATGCGCTCGTCGCGCCCGTCGTGGCCTACGTTCCCGAAGGGTCCACCGAGCCGCCCAGCTCGCACATGCGATTCCCGGGCACGATCACCGTGCCGCCGGCGGTGTTCGATGCGACCTTGGCCTCCATCGCCGACAGCCTGCGCATCCACGGCTTCCGCACCATCGTGTTTCTGGGCGACCACGGCGGCTATCAGAAGGACGTGGCGCGGCTCGCGCACCGGTTGAACCGCAAGTGGGCACCGGGCACACGGGTGCTGGCGCCACCGGAATATTTTCACGCCTCGTTCGAGGGGTTCGCGCAAATTCTGCGAGAGCGCGGATACCGCGCCGACGAACTCGGCACGCACGCGGGCCTGCTCGACACGTCGTTGTCGCTGGCGGTCGATCCGGCGCTGGTGCGGACGGACCTGCTGCATGCGAAGGGAGTTCCCTTCGACACCGCGCACGGCGTCTACCACGGCGACCCCCGGCGCGCGACGGCGGCGCTGGGCCGGCTCGGCCTCGACGAGATCGTACGGAAGACGGTTGCGGCGATCCGCGCGCAGGAACGGCGATGAACGGCTCGAGTTCGCCCGGCCCCCGCTACGGGCGGGCGCTGCGCGATGACGCTTCGGCGGCGACCCAGCGCCGCCAACCGTCCGCGCGCAGCGCGCAGGCGGGGCATGTGCCGCAACCGTATCCCCACGGGTGGCGTTCGCCCCGCTCTCCCAGATAGCACGTGTGCGTGTGCTCGACGATCAGGTCGACCAGGGATGTGCCGCCCAGTGTCTGCGCCAGCGCCCAGGTCTGGGCCTTGTCCAGCCACATGAGCGGCGTCTCGATCGTCATCGGTTCGCCCATGCCCAGCGATAGCGCCTCCTGTTGGGCGCGGATCGTCGCATCGCGGCAATCCGGGTATCCCGAATAATCCGTCTGGCACATGCCGCCGACCAGCCTACGGATCGAACGCCGATAGGCGAGCGCCGCGGCCAGGGTCAGGAACACGAGGTTGCGGGCGGGCACGAAGGTGTTCGGCAGGCCGTTGTCCTGCATGAAAATCGCCCGCTCGCGCGTCAGCGCCGAGTCTGCGATGCGGCCGAGCACCGGGAGGTCCAGCGTGTGGTCCGGCCCTAGGCGGTCGCGCCACCGGGGCGACAGCGCCTCGATGCGATCGCGGAGCACGGCGCGCTGATCGAGTTCGATGCGATGCCGCTGGCCGTAATCGAATCCCACCGTTTCGACCCGGTCGTAGCGCTCCAGCGCCCACGCGAGGCAGGTCGTCGAATCCTGCCCGCCGGAAAACAGGACGAGCGCCGCGGTGGCGTCGGCCATGCCCGAACCCGGTTCCATCGGTGCCGTCGTTTCCATCATCCCATTCCTACCGACATCTGCGCGCCGTGAGCAATTCCTCCGCGTGACCGCGGTCGAGGCGCCACCAGTTTGCCTCATCGCTCAGAACGAAAAGCCCGCGGTCTCCATCATGCACCACGGCAATGGTCAGGCGTGCGCGCTCGTCGCGCGTGCGCGCGCCCCAATCCCGCGCCGCGATGCGGAACGGACTTTGCGTGAGGTCGGCGACCCGGTCGACCCGATAGCGATGACCATGCCATTCGACTGTCGCGCCTGCAGGCAGCGGCGCGGGCAGTGCGCGCAGGAGGGCACGCACGCCGGGCGCGAGCAGGTCGATGTGGATGTGCAACTGTTCCTGGGATCGGGCATAGCGCGAGTTCACCGCCAGGCCGACGTCGTCATCGGGAACGGCGATGCCGGAACGGGTGCGCGCCGCCTGCAGGGTGTGGGTGCGCTCCCGCCATGCCCATGCGAAGTAATCCGGTTCGCCCGGCGACTGCAGCGCTCGCGCCTCCACGCCCACGCGGCGCGTGGTCGGGATCAACAGGAAATGCGTTGCACCGCAACGGTCCTTGAGCACGGCATATCCTCGCCGCTCTTCGCATTGAAGGGCCGCGCCGGCGGCGTGTGGACCGGGGCCGTTGCAGCCGCGGTCGACGATCCGCCAGAGCGCAAGGTTCGCGGGCCCTTCCGCGCGCGTCGCACAGCCGCCGCACAACAGCGGCGCAGCGAGGGCGAGCGCGGCCGCCGCCAGTCCGGCGCGGATGACGTTACGACACCGCGCTGGCATGTCCGTCGGCCCCCGGAGACAGCGCGTCCCGCAGCGCCACGACTTCGCCGATGAGGATCAAGGTCGGCGCGCGAAGGCCCGCCGCATCGGCCATCGCCGGCAGCGTCGCCAGGGTGCCGACCACCGTGCGCTCCTGCGGCGTGGTGCCCTGCTGCACGATGGCTGCCGGCGTGTCCGGGCTGCGGCCGTGCTCGATCAGCTTCGCGCACAGCACCGGCAGGCCCATGAGGCCCATGTACACCGCGACGGTCTGTCGTGCCCGCACGAGCAGCGGCCAGTCGAGGTTCATCGTGCCGTCCTGCAGGTTGCCGGTCACGAACGTGCACGACTGCGCCAGTTTCCGGTGGGTGAGGGGAATGCATGCGCTCGCCGCCACCCCGACCGCCGCGGTGATGCCCGGCACCACCTCGAATGCGACGCCGGCGGCGGCAAGCGCCTCGGCCTCTTCCCCGCCGCGCCCGAACACGAAGGGGTCGCCGCCCTTGAGGCGCAGCACGCGGGCGCCCTCGCGGGCCAGTTCGATCATCAGACGGTTGATGTCATCCTGGGGCAGGGTGTGCCGGCTGCGGCGCTTGCCGACATGGATCTTGCGCACCGTCTCCGGCAGCAGCGCCAGGATTTCCTGCGAAACGAGGTTGTCGTAGAGCGCGACATCGGCTTCCCGCAGCAGCCTTGCCGCGCGCACGGTGAGCAGGTCGGGCGCACCTGGGCCGGTGCCGACGAGGTGGACCTTGCCCGGCCCGCGATGGTCGGTCATCGGCCGGCGGCGCCGCCGGCCGATGCAGCCGGCGGTGCCGGCGCGGCGGTCGGAGGGGGGGCAGGCGTGGTCGCGGCGGGGGCGGCAGGCGGCACGGCGGCTTGCGCGGCTGCCGCCGCCTGCGCTTTCGCCGCCTCCTCCGCCTTTTGCAGGTGGGCGAGATCGGCGTCGGTGAGCAAGCGGAACTGGTCGGCGGCGATCTGGGCGTTCATGCGCCCGGGTTCGCGGAGGATGTCGTTCGGGGTCCGCTGCGAGATCCAGGCCGCCGCCACGATGTTGGCGACCAGGAGGAGAACGACGAGCACTTTCACCATGGGCCTCGGAAAATCCGGAAATCGTTGCGCAGGCTGGCGCGCCGGCCGGTCCGGCGCCCGCCATTCTTCAGGTCGGCGGTTCGCGGGTCGATCGGACTCGGAGGCCCCGCAGCACCAGGTCGGGCACCACCGACCGGGTCACTGCCGTCGCCGCCGGATCGCATGCCTGCGCATCCGCCCAGGCCTTATACAACAGTTCTGCGTTGCCGCCGGACAGCAGGACGTGGATCGTCCGGTCGTCGGCATCGTCGCCGCGCGCCGATGCGGCGGCCTGGTCCGCCCGGATGCGCCCGATCCGGCGCTCGATCAAGCCGATCTGGGCGTCGACGATTCCGGTCTGCATCGCGTCGCCGGTGTTGTCGGGATGGGGGCGATATGTCCCGTCGGCCCGAGGCAGGCGCGCCGTGCCGCGGGCCAGGCTGTCGTGCATGAGGCGGATCCCGGGCGCAATCACGCCGCCGACGAATCGGCCGTCGTCCGTCAGCGTGTCGACCGTGGTGGCGGTGCCGGCACTCACCACCAGCAGCGTGCCCCGCGGCCGGGCGGCGCGGGCGCCGATCAGCGCGTGCCAGCGGTCCGCGCCGAGTTGCGCGGGGTCGCGGTAGCCGTTGTGCAGGGAAATGCCGGGGGATTCGAATCGCGCAGCCGCCGAAAACCATCGTACCGGCCGCCCCAGTGCGGCGATCGTCGCCTGGTCGATTGCGTCCTGCACCGGCTGCGGTGCCACGCAGCAGCCGGCGGCATCCGACAGCGAACCCCCGGCGGCGTTGCAGGCGTCCTGGAGTTCCTCGGCGAGGCGCAGCGTGTCGACGGGGATCGTTCCGCGGGGATCCGCATCCGACCACGGTCCATCCGGGGAAACGATGCGCCACTTCACCGCGGTGTTGCCGGCGTCGAGGAGCATGGTCTTCAAGACGGATCCTCGACGACGCGCTCGAATTTGCGCGCCGCCGCCAGCATCGCGTCGGCGAACTGGGCCAGCCACCACGCGCGTTCGGCCAGCAGCCGGTCCGCGGGGACGCGTTCGGCAAGCTCCGCAACCGGTTGCTCGATCGCGTCGCGCAGGCCGGCCGGAAGGATCAGGTTCACGCCCATGCCGATGATCAGACTGCGTCCGCCCGCGGGATCCTCCGCCATTTCGCAGAGGATGCCCGCCAGTTTGCGCCCATCGAGCAGAAGGTCGTTGGGCCACTTCAGGCCGACGTGGATGCCCTGCGCGTGCAGCGCGTCGGCTGCAGCGACGCCGCAGGCCAGCGTGACCTCGGGGGTGCTTGCGGGGTCCTTGCGCCATGGCAGGCCCAGGGAAAACAGTAGCGACGCACCGCCGTCGATCCAGCGGCGCCCGAGACGGCCTCGCCCGCCGGTCTGCGTACCGGCCGCGCGCAGCACCGGACTCCGGAACGCGCGCTCGCGGGCGCGGGCCATCAGGTCGGCATTGGTCGAGCCGGTCGTCCCGACCGCCTCGACCTCCAGATCGACCGCCCGCAGGTGCCGCGCAATGGCCGCTGCCGAGAGCGGTTCCGGGAAATCGG
This sequence comes from Burkholderiales bacterium GJ-E10, assembly GCA_000828975.1. Classification (NCBI taxonomy): domain Bacteria; kingdom Pseudomonadati; phylum Pseudomonadota; class Betaproteobacteria; order Burkholderiales; species Burkholderiales bacterium GJ-E10. The sequence continues at coordinate 3,139,418 of AP014683.1, forward strand.
ACAGGATTGTCCTGTTGGCGGATAATTCCGCGGATGATTCTGTCGACATGATCCGAGGACAGTAGCGCCAATGGGTTTCTTCCGCAAACACGTCTTTTTCTGCACCAATCGCCGGGAAGCGCCCGACAATTGCTGCGCGAACCACCGCAGCGAGGAACTGCAGGCCTATGCCAAGCAGCGCTGCAAGAAACTGGGCCTCGACGGCCGCGGCAAGGTCCGCATCAACAAGGCCGGTTGCCTGGACCGCTGTGACGAAGGCCCCTGCCTGGTGGTCTACCCGGACGAGGTCTGGTACACGTACGTCGACGAACGGGACATCGACGAGATCATCGATGAACACCTGATCGGCGGTCGGATCGTGGAGCGTTTGCGATTGCCGTGAGGCCCGACATGGAACGCAGATTGCTGGGCGGCCCGGCCGGGAATATCGAGCTCGTCATCGAATCGCCCGCCGACGTGGCGCCGCGGGGGTTCGCCTTCGTCGGACATCCACATCCGCTCTACGGCGGCGCGCTCGACAACAAGGTGGCATTCACGTTGGCGCGGGCGTTCCTGGCCTTGGGGTGGATCGCGGTGCGGCCCAACTTCCGCGGCGTCGGCGCGAGCGAGGGCACGCATGACCAAGGGCGGGGGGAAACGGACGATTTCCTCTTTCTCGTCGATGCCGTTCCGCGCCTGACGGAATATGCCGGCCGATTTGGCGCGCCGCCGCAAATAGCCTTGGCGGGATTTTCCTTCGGCAGCGTCGTGGCAGCACGCGCGGCGGAGGCGCTGACGCGCCGCGGGAATCCTCCGCAGGCGCTCGCGCTGGTCGGCACGGCGGCGGGGAAGTGGGACGTGCCCAAGGTCGATTCCGGCGCCCTCGTCATCCACGGCGAACGGGACGAAACGATCCCCTTGCAGGACGTGTTCCGCTGGGCCGGCGAGTCGGAGGTTCCGGTGATCGTGATCCCCGGCGCGGATCATTTCTTCCATCGGCGCCTGACCGTGCTCAAGCGCTTGTTGGTGCAGAACCTGCTGGGCGCGGACGCGTCATCGCTGCCCTCCCCCCCGGACGGACCATGAACTGCTGCCCTCCCCGCAAGAAAAGCCCCATGAATTTCCCGATGGATTTCCCCATCAAGATCATGGGCGAGAACCGCATCGAATTCGAACCGCAGGTGGTGGAGATCGTGCGCGCCCACGCGCCGGACTGGGACTGCAGCGCGGTCGAGGTGCGCCAATCGAGCGGCGGCAAATATCTTTCGGTGACGGTCACGATCCGCGCGCAGTCGCGCGAACAACTCGATGCCCTGTATCGCGCCCTGACGGGCCACCCGATGGTCAAGGTGGTGCTGTAGAAGGGAGCCGATGATGCGGCCGGTGGCACGAGAGACGGACGAGACGGACGGCGCGCGCGCGCGGGAGGCGCCCGACGCGCGGCTTCCGCCGGTCCGGCTGCGCGATCTGGGGCGGAGCGAATATTCTGAAACCTGGCAGGCGATGCGGGCGTTCACCGAGGCGCGCGGCCCGGACACGCCCGATGAACTCTGGCTGGTCGAACACCCGCCGGTATTCACGCTGGGGCAGGCGGGGCGCGGCGAGCACGTGCATGCCCCCGGAGCGATCCCGGTGGTTGCGACCGATCGCGGCGGTCAGGTCACCTATCATGGCCCCGGGCAGGTGGTCGTGTACACCCTGGTCGACCTGCGACGCACCGGCTTCTTCGTGCGGGAACTGGTGCGCCGGATCGAGGAAGCGGTGATCGAGACGCTCGCGTCCTATGGCGTCGCGGGATTCCGCGTCGACGGCGCCCCGGGGGTGTACGTCCGCATTGCAGGGTCGCCGCAGGAGGGAGCACGTCAGGGCGATGCGGCCGCGGCGGAGTCGGGTCCGGATCCCCGGTTTCTCGATCGCGCCAAGATCGCCGCCCTCGGCATCAAGGTGCATCGGGGCTGCGCCTATCATGGGGTGGCCTTGAACGTGGCGATGGATCTCTCGCCGTATTCCCGGATCGACCCTTGCGGGTATCCAGGGCTTCGGGCGACCGATCTGGCTACACTCGGCGTGTGCCGCGACCGTCAGGCGGTCGGCGAGCGCCTGCTCGAATGCCTGCGCGCCCAGATCTTCCCGGACTGATTTCATGCCATGACCACATCCTCCGCGCCGTCGCCGACGGCCAAGCAAAAGGGCGCCGACAAGACCGCGCGCATTCCGATCAAGATCGTGCAGCCGGACGAGCGCCTGCGCAAGCCGGACTGGATTCGCGTGCGCGTGGGGTCCGGTGCGGAATCCGCGCGCTATCTCCGGGTCAAGGAAATCCTGCGCGCGCATCGCCTGCATACGGTCTGCGAAGAGGCCACCTGCCCCAACATCGGCGAATGTTTCGGCAACGGCACGGCGACGTTCATGATCCTCGGCGACAAGTGCACGCGGCGCTGCCCGTTCTGCGACGTTGGCCACGGCCGCCCCGATCCCGTCGATCCCGAAGAGCCGCGGCAGCTCGCGGAGACGATCGCCGCGCTCGAACTCGATTACGTGGTCATCACTTCGGTGGATCGCGACGATCTGCGCGACGGCGGCGCCCAGCACTTCGTCGACTGCATCCGCGCCGTGCGTGCGGCGTCGCCGCGCACCCGCATCGAGGTCCTCGTCCCGGATTTCCGCGGGCGGCTCGACCGCGCGCTGGAGATCCTGCGGCAGGCCCCGCCCGACGTGATGAATCACAACCTCGAGACCGTGCCCCGCCTGTACCGGCAGGCCCGGCCGGGGGCCGACTATGCGCATTCGCTGGCCTTGCTGCAGCGCTTCCGGGAACAGGTGCCGAACGTGCCGACCAAGAGCGGCCTGATGGTCGGCATCGGCGAAACCGACGACGAAATCCTGGCGGTCCTGCGCGATCTGCGCGCCCATGGCGTCGACATGCTCACGATCGGGCAATACCTCGCCCCCAGCAATCATCACCTGCCGGTGCTGCGCTACGTGCCACCGGAAACCTTTGCGCGCTACGAGCGCGAAGCGCTGGCGATGGGCTTCGCGCATGCGGCTTGCGCGCCGCTGGTGCGGAGTTCCTATCACGCCGATCGCCAGGCGCGTGCCGCGGCCGTCGCGTGAGTCCGATCCCCGCGTAAGTTCCGCGTCCTGTCGTGCGACTGCTCCTCGATCTGTGCAAATTGCGGATCGGCCTGATGATCGGTCTGACGGCGTTGTTCGGTTCGGTCGTGCGCGCAGGAAATCTGCGATTGCCCGGGCAGGACCTGGCGATGGTGTGCGCGGTGGTGATCTTGGCCGCGGCGGCGGGGGCCTACAACCAGTTGGCGGAACGGGATCTCGACCGACGGATGGAGCGGACCCGCCGACGCGCCTTCGTCACCGGGCGCCTGACCGCAGGCCGCCATTGGTACGTGCCGATCGCCCTGGCCGCGACGGGCGGATTCCTGCTGGCATGGTTCGCCTGCAATCCGGTCTGCGCCGGGTATGCGGCGGCGGGCTTCTTCACGTACGCGGTCGTCTATACACGCTGGCTCAAGCGCCGCACGTCCTGGAACATCGTGATCGGCGGCCTGGCCGGAAGCTTTGCCGTGCTGGCCGGCGCGACGGCGGCCGGGACCGGCCTGTCCGCGCCGGTGGTCGCGTTTGCGGCGGTGCTGTTCCTGTGGACGCCGCCGCATTTCTGGAGCCTCGCGCTGGCGTACCGGGCCGATTATGTCGCCGCGGGAATCCCGATGATGCCGGCGGTCCTCGCCGAACGTCCGGCGGCACGGGTCATCTTCGCGAACGCCCTGGCGCTGGTGCTGACCGGGCTTGTGCCGGCGGCCCTCGGTCTCGGGCCCTTGTACCTGGCGTGCGCGCTGGCCTTGGGCGTCTGGTTCCTGCGCTCCAGCGCGGCCTTGTTGCGCGAACCGTCACGCGACCGTGCGGTGGCCAATTTCCAGGTGTCCCTCGCCTACCTTGGCCTGCTGATGCTCGCGGCCGTGGTCGATATCGGACTGGGTTGCCGCTATTGATCGCCGGGACGCCGGGCGATGGGGCTCATCATGGCAGGTTGCGCGACTGCGCGGCGGTCATGGGCATCAGGTTCCGGTCGAGGTGGTACATGATCCAGGCTGACCCGGTGAGCAGGATGAACACCAGGATGGCGGTGAAGAGTAGCGCGAGCAGGTTCCACCCGTTTTCGGAGCGGCCGTTCATGTGCAGGAAATACCGCATGTGGACGACGATCTGCACCAGGGCCAGGGCGAGCAGCACGACGATCCGCGCATTGGTGTCGGCGATGTGTCGGTCCATGACCAGCCAGAACGCAAGCGTCGTGAGAACCGCCGCCAGAACGAATCCCGTGGCATAGCCCCGGAAGGTGATCCGTTCGGCTTCCGTCTCCCGCTCCGGTCCGGGGTGGAAATGCTGCGCGGTTTCGCTCATGGAAGAACGCCGATCAGATAGACGAAGGTGAAGACGCCGACCCAGACGACGTCGAGAAAGTGCCAGAACAAGGACAGACACATCACGCGGCGCCGGTTGGCTTCGATCAGGCCGTGTCGGCCGATCTGGATCATGAGCGTGGCCAGCCACACGAGGCCGAACGTCACGTGCAGCCCATGCGTTCCGACCAGGGCAAAGAATGACGACAGGAATGCACTGCGCCCGGGACCGGCCCCGTCGGCGATCAGCCGCGAAAACTCCCGGAGTTCGATGCCGACGAATCCCGCGCCGAGCAGTCCCGTGCACGCCAGCCACACCAGCGTGCCGGTGCGGGAGCCGGTCTGCATCCGCAGGACCGACATGCCGTAGGTGATCGAGGACAGCAACAGCAGGGCCGTGTTGACGGCCACCGTCGGCAGGTCGAACACCTGGGCGCCGGTCGGGCCGCCGTCGTAGTGCCGGCCGAGCACGCCGTAGCACGCGAACAGCGCGGCAAACAGCAGGCAGTCGCTCATCAGGTAGACCCAGAACCCCAGCAGGGTGCTGTCGGGCGCGTGCACCGCTTCGGCAATGTGGAATCGCGGTTCCACGGCGGCGTTGGCGGAGGGATCAGGCATGTTCGGCCTGCAAGGAGGTGCGTCGGCGCTCGGTGTTCGCGACCTCGTCCGCGGAGACCGAGAAGCCGTCGTCGTAGCGGAAGGTATGGCGAATGGCGGCGAAGACGAGCGCCGCGAATGCGAGCCCCGCCATCAGCCACATGTGCCAGATCAGACCGAACGCACAGGCGGCGCTGAGCGCAGCCAGGATGAACCCGGCTGCGGTGTTGTGGGGCAGGTGGATCGGAATGAACCCCTCCGTGGGACGCACGTAGCCGTTCCGCTTCATGTCGTGCCAGGCATCCTTGTCGTGCACCCGCGGTGTGAAGGCGAAGTTGTAGGGCGGCGGAGGCGAGGCCGTGGACCACTCCAGGGTCCGGCCGTTCCAGGGGTCTCCGGTGCGATCGCGCAACCGGTCGCGGCGGCGGTAGCCCATCACGATGCTGAGCAGGAAGCTTCCGATCCCCAGGAAAATCAACGCCGTGCCGAAGGCCGCGACCTCGAACCAGATCTGCAGCGACGGATCGTCGAAGTGGCTCAGGCGACGGGTGATTCCCATCAGTCCGAGTGCATAGAGCGGAACGAATGCGAAGTAGAACCCGATCTGCCAGAACCAGAACGAGAGCGTTCCGAAGAAGGGTTCGAGGCGGAATCCGAACGCCTTCGGAAACCAGTACGTGATGCCGGCCATGCTGCCGAACACCACCCCGCCAATGATGACGTTGTGGAAGTGCGCAACCAGGAACAGGCTGTTGTGCAGGATGAAGTCGGCCGGCGGGACCGCCAGCAGCACGCCGCTCATTCCGCCGACCACGAAGGTGATCAGAAAGCCCATCGTCCAGAGCATGGGCACTTCGTACCGGATGCGGCCGCGGTACATGGTGAACATCCAGTTGAAAACCTTGGCGCCGGTGGGGATCGCGATGATCATCGTCGCAATCCCGAAAAATGCGTTGACGCTGGCTCCGGATCCCATGGTGAAGAAGTGGTGCAGCCAGACCAGATACGAGAGCACCGTGATGACCACGCTGGCGTAGACCATGGATGCGTAGCCGAACAGTCGTTTGCCGCAAAACGTGGCCACCACTTCGGAGAACACCCCGAACACCGGCAGCACCAGGATGTAGACCTCGGGGTGGCCCCAGATCCAGATCAGGTTGACGTACATCATCGGGCTGCCGCCACCGTTGCTGGTGAAGAAGTGGGTACCGACGTAGCGGTCGAGGGCCAGCAGCGCCAGGCATGCGGTCAGGACCGGAAACGCGGCGACGATCAGGATGTTGGAGCACAGGGCGGTCCAGGTGAACACCGGCATCCGCATCAGGTCCATGCCCGGGGCGCGCATCTTGACGATCGTGGCGATCATGTTGACGCCCGATAGCAGGGAGCCGACGCCCGCCACCTGGAGCGACCAGATGTAATAGTCGACGCCGACATCGGGGCTGTATGCCGGCTCCGACAGCGGGGGGTAGGCCAGCCAGCCGGTGCGGGCGAAGTTTCCGACGAACAGCGAGAGCATGATCAGCACCGCCCCGAATGCGGTCATCCAGAAGCTGAAGTTGTTCAGGAACGGGAATGCCACGTCGCGGGCGCCGATCTGCAGCGGGACGACGAAGTTCATCAGGCCGACGACCAAGGGCATGGCCACGAAGAAGATCATGATCACGCCGTGCGCGGTGAAGATCTGGTCGTAGTGGTAGGGCGGCAGGTAGCCGGCAGCGCTTCCGAACGAGATCGCCTGTTGGATGCGCATCATGATCGCGTCGCTGAACCCCCGCAGCAGCATGATCAGGCCGAGTACGACGTACATCACGCCGATCCGCTTGTGGTCGGTGCTGGTGATCCAGTCGCGCCAGAGCGGGCCCCAGGCGCGTAAGTGGGTCAATGCCGCCAGAACCGCGATGGCGCCGAGCGCGACCACCACGAAGGTGCCGACGAGGATCGGCTCATGGTAGGGAATCGCGTCCAGGCTCAGGCGGCCGAGCAGAAGCCGCCGCATTCCGTTCGATCCGTTCATTGCGCGGCTCCGTCGGCCATCGAGGGGGCGGCGCGCGACGGGGGCGGGCACGATCGAGGCGAGGCGACGCAGCGGTCGACGATGGATCGGAATATCGCCGGATCGATCGTCCCGTAGCGGCGGACCGGGTCGGCGATGCTCGGCCGGACCAGGCGCAGGTACGTCTCGCGGTCGAGGCGGGCCGGCGCCTCGCGATTCTGCCGGATCCACTGCGCGAACCGCTCGGAGGTCATGCCCAGGAACCGGAACTCCATGTGGGAGAACCCCGCCCCGCTGTAGCTGGAGGAGAAGCCGCGGAAGTCGCCGGGATGGTTGATGACTGCATTGAGTTCGGAGCGCATGCCGGGCATGGCGTAGACCTGGCCGGCAAGCGCGGGGACGAAAAACGCGTTCATCACCGATTCGGAGGTGATCCGGAAGCGGATCGGCACGTCGATCGGCGCTGCCGCTTCGTTCTCCACCGCAATGCCCTGGGCCGGATAGATGAACAGCCATTTCCAGTCGAGCGCGACCACATCGACGATCAGCGGGCGGGTGTCGGCGGCGACCGTGCGATTGGCGTCGATGCGGTGCAATGGCCGGAATGGATCGAGCGTGTGGCTGCCGATCCAGGTGAGCGCGCCCAGCGCGATGACGATCAGCAGCGGCGCCGCCCAGATCGCCAGTTCCAGGTGCAGGGAATGGTCCCAGTCGGGGCGATAGTCGGCCTCGGTGTTCGATTGCCGATAGTGCCAGGCGAAGAACAGCGTCAGGAGGATCACCGGGAAGATGATCAGCAGCATCAGCAAGGTGGAGGTCACCACCAGCCGGCCTTGCTGGCGGGCGATGTATCCCGCCGGGTCGAACACGGTCCGGTGACATCCGCATAGCAGGGCGGAAGCGATCGCGGCCGTGCCGCCGATACCCAGGGACCGCAGGCGCAGGAAAGAGACCATGGTTACATCGTTGATATCCGGGCCCGCCGAAGCCTCCATAATAGAAGGACGGGCGGATATGCAGCAGCGGTTCCCGAACGGTGGCGTGTCTTCGCTGTGCGGCACGGCAAATATCCCTTCTCTCACGCTTGCGGAAGTAGGGTGTCATCCCTTTCCGGAAAGCTCAATAGGGGATTCCCGTCGAAATTCCCGGAGTCTCGGAGACTCGGATGAATACCACCCAAACGCTTGACCGATACGGCGCGCCGGATCCGGGCTTGCCGGCGGGCTTGTCCGCGGGCTCTTCCGCGGGCTCTTCCGCGGGATCTTCCGAACCGGCCGATGCGCAACACGCCCTGTCGCCGGACGAGATTGCGATCGGCGTCCTGATCGGACGGGTGTCGGAATATTTCGACTACTTCGTCTACGGGTTCGCGTCGGTGCTGGTGTTCCCGTCCCTCTTCTTTCCGTTCGAACGCCCGCTCGAGGGAACCCTGTGGTCGTTCACGGTGTTTTCCTTCGCGTTCATCGCGCGGCCGATCGGCTCCCTGGTCTTCCTGGCAATTCAGCGACGACATGGACGGGGCGCAAAGCTCGTCACCGCGCTGGTCCTGCTCGGGACCTGCACGGCGGGGATCGCCTTTCTTCCCGGTTATGCCGTACTGGGCCATTGGTCGTATGTGCTTCTGGCGGCATTCCGCACCGGCCAAGGGTTTGCGCTGGGCGGCGCATGGGATGGGCTGCCGTCGCTGCTGGCGCTCAGCGCGCCGCCGAAGCATCGCGGCTGGTATGCGATGATGGGCCAGCTCGGCGCGCCCATCGGATTCATCATCGCCTGCGGCCTGTTCGCCTTTCTGCACCACTCGCTGCAACCTGCCGACTTCCTCGACTGGGGTTGGCGATATCCGTTTTTCGTCGCCTTCGCCGTCAACGTGGTCACGCTGTTTGCGCGCTTGCGTCTCGTGATGACGGGCGAGTTCCAGGCGCTTTTCGCGCAACGGGAACTGCATCCGGAGAAGGCCGGGGTGCTGTTGCGCGAACAGGGGTACGTGGTGATCCTGGGGGCGTTCGGCGCGCTGGCAAGCTACGCGCTCTTCCATCTGGTCACGGTGTTTGCGCTGTCGTGGATCGTGCTCTACCCGCGCCAGTCGATCAGCCAGTTCTTCCGGGTCGAAATCGTCGGCGCCGTGCTGGGTGCGGCGGGCATGATCCTGTCGGGCGCCATCGCCGACCGCATCGGACGCCGCAGCACGCTGGCCGTGCTGGCGCTCCTCATCGCGGTGTTCAGCGGTTTCATCCCCCGGCTCCTGGGGGGCGGATCCTGGGGACAGGACGTCTTCCTGTTGCTCGGTTTTTCGCTGCTGGGCATGTCGTACGGCCAGGCCGCCGGTTCGATGAACGACTGGTTTGCACCCCGGTTCCGCTATACCGGGGCGGCACTGACCTCCGACCTCGCCTGGCTCATCGGTGCCGGATTCGCCCCCGTCGTCGCATTGGGCCTGTCGGCCCATTTCGGCCTGGGCTACGTCAGCCTGTATCTGCTGTCCGGATCCGTGTGTACGCTGGCCGCGCTGGCGATCGGCCACCGGATGCGCCGCGGCTGATCGGGCGGCGGCGGGTTTCCCCGGTTTTCCGGCCGTTTTCCCGAGGGAAGACGCCTCGGCGCCGGTCCGCCCGGCCTTTCGTGCTGGGTTTCCCTTGCTTCTTGCGGGGTATGGTCGCTTACTCAATCCGGGGGGGTTCCGCCCGGGATGTTTTCGTCCTACGCTGCGGGGCCGTCCGCCGCCGGGCCGGTTGCGCCCGGTTGCGCGGGCAGCGGATCCATATCGAAGACCTCGAGGAGCGTTCCATGCGTGTTCCCCTGCCCCCCCGTGCGCCGCGCAGCGGTTCCGCGCGTAGCCTCTCCGTTCTCGCGGCCGTCTGCATCCTGTTCGGTGCGGCCGCGGCATCGGCGGCCACGGCGAATTCGGCGGAGCGGTTCTTCCCGCCGTGGAGCCACGGCAAGAACAATCCGGTGCCGGTTGCCCAGCGCGGCCTGAACTTCACGGTTCCGGAAGTCGACAACCTGCCCGACTTCCACGGCAATCCGATGATCGCCCGGCTCACGATCTTCGTCGGCGGCAACTACTATTTCGCGATGGCGCCGCTCGTGGCGGAGTTCGAGAAGGAACATCCGGAATTCCGCGGCAGGATCTATTACGAAACGATTCCTCCCGGCCTGCTCGCCGACCAGATCCACAAAGGCGGCACGATCACCGTCGGCAACATGACCTGGACGGCGCATGCCGACGTCTATGCCGCCGGGATGCGGCGGGTGAAGCAGATGATCGCCGACGGCTATGCCAGCGGGCCGGCGGTCCCCTACGTGACCAACACGCTCACCATCATGGTGCCGAAGGGAAATCCCGCGAACGTGCATAAGCTTGCCGATCTCGGCAAGCCCGGGGTGCAACTCGTCATGCCGAACCCCGCGTTCGAAGGCATCGGGCGGCAGATCAAGGCGGCGCTGCACAAGGCGGGCGGCCCGTCGCTGGTCAAGGCGGTGTATGAGGACAAGGTGAAGAACGGAGAAACCATCCTCACCCACATCCATCACCGGCAGTCTCCCTTGTACCTGATGCTCGGCCGTGCTCAGGCGGGCGTGACCTGGCAATCGGAGGCGATCTTCCAGGAGGAGGCCGGCAACCCGATCCGCCGGGTGGATATTCCCCCCGCCGAGAACGTGACGGCGATCTACGCCGCGACCGTGCTCAAGCGGGCGCCGCATCGGAAGGCGGGCCAGATGTGGGTCGATTTCCTGCGCTCGCCCAAGGCGCTGGCCATTTTCGAGCACTACGGATTCAAGGCGTATACGGGCGCACGAGGAGGAAAGTGACGGCAACCGGGAAGTGACGGCACGTGCGGTCCGTCGCGGGCCGGATTTTCGTGAAACGCGTTCATCGCAAGGAGGAGAAGCAATGGTGTTGAAACAAAAGTGGTTGTCGGTGGTGTCGACGGCGGCGTTGGTCTCGGTGGCCTGTGCGTTCGGCAGTCCCGCGTCTGCGGCGGACGTCGGGCATTCCGGATATGTGAAGCCGCATATCACGCACGCGAAGTACGGCCTGATGCGCCTGGTCGTGCCGCTCACCACCGACAACAAGAAGGTTCAGGGCAAGAAGCTGCGCAACATCCAGAACGGACTGGATGCGGCGCGGGATTGGGGCGGCAAGTTCAAGGTGAAGGTCGTGCTGTACGCCAAGGGCCTGACCCTGCTGGAAAACCCCGAGCCGGCATTCAAGGCGCAGATCGACAAGCTGCGTCACCAGGGCGTGCGCTTCGAGATCTGCAACAACTCGCTGCGCGAGCAGAACGTCAACTTCCATGACCTGTACGGCGTGACGGATGCGGACATCGTCCCGTCGGGCTTTGCCGAGGTCGTGTACCTGCAGCAGAAGCGGGGCTATTCGGTCGATCCGGTCAACTGATCCGGGGCGGCTGTTCCCCTCTCCCGCCTGAGCGGGGGAGGGGGTGAAGGCATGAGATGGCAATGATGCGTGTTGGGGGCGGAGTCGTGCGGATTTCTGGAAATGGCGTGTGGCGGGCGGGAGCCGCCTTGTTTGCGTTGTTCGGCCTGACGCCCTTGTTTGCCGCCGCCGCGGATGGGTCCGCGGGGGTGTCCGCGGACGAGGCTGCGCTGGTCCAGCGCGGCGCCTACCTTGCGCGCCTGGGCGACTGCGTCGCCTGCCATACCGCCCCCGGCGGCGCACCCATGGCCGGCGGGTTGGCGATGCACACGCCGTTCGGCGTGCTGTATTCCACCAACATCACCCCGGACAAGGAAACGGGAATCGGCAACTACACCTTTGCGCAGTTCGATCGGGCGGTGCGGGAAGGCGTCGACGACGATGGTGACAACCTCTATCCCGCGATGCCGTATCCCTCGTTCGCCAAGACGACCCCGGACGACATGCGTGCGCTGTATGCCTATTTCTTCCACGGCGTGAAGCCGGTGCATCGGCCCAACGAGACCAATCACCTCCAGTGGCCGTTCAGCATGCGCATCGGCATGAAGTTCTGGAACATGGCATTCCTCGATGCGCGCGCGTACCAGGCCGATCCCGGCCAGTCCGCGGAATGGAATCGCGGCGCGTACATCGTGCAGGGCCTTGGGCACTGCGGAACCTGCCACACGCCGCGCGGCATCGGATTCCAGGAAAAGGCGATGGACCAGAGCGGCGCCACCGGTGGCGACTATCTCGGCGGCGCGTCGATCGACAACTGGTACGCGCCCAGCCTGCGCGATCTGGGAACGCGGCAGGACATCGCACGCTTTCTGCAGACGGGGCGCAATCCGCATACCGCGGCCTACGGGCCGATGACCGAGGTCGTGCATCACAGTTCGCAGCATTTCACCGATGCCGATCTGGGCGCGGTGGCGGACTATCTTGCGTCGCTTTCGTCCGCGCCGGCGGGCGCATCGGCGGCGACGTCGCCGGCCGAAGCGGAGCATCGCCTGTACGGAACGGCGGGCGGCCTCGGCTACGTGCAGTTCTGTTCCGTGTGCCATCAGCTGGACGGTAATGGTGCCGGCGACATCTTCCCGCCGCTCGCCGCCAACTCCTCGGTGGTGTCGACGGACCCGGCGTCGGTCATCCATGTGATGCTGAGCGGCTGGAGGTCGGCGCAGACGCAGCGCTTCCCGCGGCAGTTCGCGATGCCGTCCTTTGCCGCGCTGTCCGATGCGGAACTGGCGCAGATCGTCAATTTCGTGCGCACGAGCTGGGGCAATCACGCGCCCCGGGTCACCGCCGACGATGTGGGCAGGCTGCGGGGCTCCATCGATCTGCCTGCCGCCAAGCCGTCGACGTTCGTCATGCCGCGGTTTGCGGCGATGCTGGGCCGGCCCGACTCCGCCCAGCTGATCTACGGCATGCGCCTGATGCTCGACACCCGGAACCTGCTGCCGCAGAACGTCGGCGACGCGCTTTCCTGCGCGAGCTGTCATCTGGACAACGGCACCGCGGCGCACGCCTCGCCCCTCGTCGGGCTTACGGCAATGTTCCCGGCGTACTCGCCGCGGGCGGGCAAGGTCATCGACTTCAAGGAGCGCATCAACGGCTGCATGCGGCGCTCGATGAACGGCGCGCCGTTGGACCGCGATTCGCGGGAAATGAATGCGATGGTCGCCTTCGTCGACTGGATGAAGGGGGATGCCGTGCGCGGCAAGCCGATCCCGGGGCGCGGCACGACCAAGATTTCCCATGCGCTCGTGCCCGACCCGGTCAACGGCAAGCGTGTCTACCACGAGCAGTGCGCGGCATGCCATGGCGACAACGGCGAGGGCATGCGGCGCGCCGACGGCAGCTACGTCTTTCCGCCGCTGTGGGGCGACCACAGCTACAACATCGGCGCCGGGATGGCGCGCACCTACAAGGCGGCGGGCTTCATCCGGGTCAACATGCCGGTGGGGAACACGCTCGACTTCCCGCTGGGCCGGGGCGGCCTGACCGATCAGGAGGCGGTGGACGTGGCGCAATATTTCACTCACATGCCGCGCCCGGATTTCGCCGGCAAGGCCCACGATTGGCCGAACCGTAAGCATCCGGGTGATGCGCGCTACTGAGCGCGGCTTGTCCTTGCGATCGCCCTTCCGGCGGGATGGCCGGACCCCGATCGGGGTCCGGCGCCGGTCCGGCGGCCGGTAGAATCGCCGCATGGCCAGTCTCTACCCCATATTCCTGCTGCTGCACATCGCCTCCGTCGTGGTCTGGGTCGGCGGGATGTTCTTCGCCTACATGTGCCTGCGTCCGGTGGCGGCGCAACTGCTGGAGCCGCCGCAACGCCTGCGGCTGTGGCGCGACGTGTTCGCGCGCTTCTTTCCGTGGGTATGGGGGGCGATCGTGCTGATCCCCGTCAGCGGGATGAGCATCCTCATCCCGGTCGGGGTGGACAACGCCCCGTCGCGCTGGTTCTGGATGCTGCGCGCCGGCACCGTCATGATCGCCATTTACCTCTATGTCTTCTTCGGCCCGTACCGCGCGTTGCGCAAGGCGGTCTCCGAGTCCGACTGGAAGGCGGGCGGCGCGGCCTTGGGCCGGATCCGGCGCTGGGTGGGGATCAATACGATCCTCGGGTTCGTGACGATCGCCATCGTGACGCTGGGGCGGTACCTGCCCTCTTGAGGGGCCCGGGCGCGGGAAATGCTCGGCCCGCGCGGCGCAGTGGCGTATCGATTCCCATTTTGTTGTTAAATCACAACGAAATGGGTTTTGTTTGCAAAACCCTATTGCGAAATGCTTGCCACTACGCGATTCTTATGCGTGCATTGATTTCGATTATCAATCGCGTTGTCCTAACCATAAAGCCACCACTACGTCAAGGAGCAACAACATGATCGGACATATCCCGCTTTGGGCGATCATCCTGGTTTTCGTCATTCCGCCGCTGTGCCTGTTCGGCGACTACGCTTCCATGCGTTCGCCCTCGAACTACAAGGCCAAGTAATTCCGGCGCATCACCGGATTCGCCACCCGCCCTGCGGCGGGTCGGATGATCAGACGGGGCGGATTTCCGCCCCGTTCGCGTTATTGGCCGGAGCCTACTGCGGCCGGCCCTGCGCTCGGGTTTTGCGCGGTTCCCCGCCGGTATTGCGCCAACTGCGCGTCCGTGAGCACTTCAAACAGGGCGACGACGCGCCGGACGCCCGAAACGCGCTGCACGGCAGATTCGGCGGTCTGCGCTTCCTGCGCGCCGACGAGCCCCATCAGATAGACCGTTCCGTCGCTGCATACGACCTGGATGACGCCGCCGGGCAGCGTCTTCTGCTCGAGCAGCGCGGAGCGGACCTTCCCGGCGAGCTCGGTGTCGGCAAGGAAGCTCCGCACGCCGCCGTAGGTGCCGACGCGGATCTCGTTGATGACTTGCCGCACGCCGCGGCAGCCCGCGGCCAGGCGCTCGATTTCCGCCCGATCCGCGGCGGAGAGGGCGTTGCCGGTGAGCAGTACGCGCTGGTTGTAGGACGCGACGTCGACGTGGGTGGCGGTGCCGAAACGCTGGGTGATCACATCGTTGACCCGGTGCTCGATTTCCGCGTCTTCCACCTGGATGCCGGTGGAGCGCCGATCGCTGAGCACCATCGCGCTTCCCAGTGCCGCACCGCCGATGGCGACGACACAGCCCCCGGTGCTCGTAACGGCCGCGATCAGGGCCAGGGGCAGGACTATCGAGCGAAAACGCATCACCAGACCTCGTCTCAGAAATATTCTTCGTCATCAAACGCGGAGCGGATCCACGAAACCGCGCCATCCTCGACGGTCACCGCGTCGTATCGACACGCCGGCCATCGGTCGCCGAATCGCGCGCACAGATAGCGGCGTGCCGCGCGCCGTATTTTGCCCCGCTTTGCGCGGTCGATGCTGGCGGCGGCATCTCCCGTCCGGCTGCGCAGGCGCACTTCGACGAAGACCAGCGCATCCCTGTCGCGGGCGACGATATCGATCTCGCCGCTGCGAAAGCGCACGTTGCGTGCAATGATGCGAAGGCCGTGCCGTGCCAGGTACGCACAGGCGAGGTCCTCTCCTTGCGCTCCGCGTCGCTGGAGAGGGCTGCGGCCAAACCGAAAGGGAGCATGCATGGGAGAGATGCCCGCCGGCGGTCCGCGCGCCGGGATGGAGGACCCGTTGTGGGAGTGCTCGGGGGTTGCCGATCAGGAATTTCCGCCGGGATTGTATGTAGTCGCGACCCCTTTGGGGAATGCCGCCGATGTGACGCTTCGCGCATTGTGGGTATTACGAAACGCCGATTGCATCGCCGCCGAAGACACGCGCACGACTGCGCCCCTGCTGGCGCGGTACGGGATCGGGCGGCCGCTGCTGGCGGCGCATCGCCATAACGAGGCGGAGGCGGCGCAGCGGGTGCTGGCCCGCCTCGCGCAAGGCGAGCGCGTCGCTCTGGTCAGCGATGCCGGCACGCCGGCGATTTCGGATCCCGGCGCCCTGGTGGTGCGGGCGGCGGCGGATGCCGGCTTCCGCGTGATCCCGATTCCCGGGCCGAGCAGCATGACGGCGGTGCTGTCGGTGGCGGGCCTGCACCCCGGCGACGTCCGGTTCATCGGGTTTCCGCCCGCGGCCGTCCAGGCGCGCAAGCGCAAGTGGGCCGATCTCGCGGCGGAGCCGGGCGCGGCGGTGCTGTTCGAGGCGCCGCACCGCATGGTGCAGACTGCGGAGGAATTGGCCGCTGCGCTGGATCCGCAACGCGGTGTCGTGCTGGCCCGCGAGCTGACCAAGAAATTCGAAACCATCGTCCGGACGACCGTCGGCAACCTCCCTGCCGAGCTCGCGCGCGCCGCACCGCGGGGGGAATACGTGCTGGTGATCGATGCGGTCGGGCGGGGTGCGCCGCGGCCTCAGGAGGAAATCGACGCCGCAACGATGCGCTGGCTGCAGGCCCTGGCCGGCGCCCTGCCGGCCTCGCGCGCCGCGGCGGTTGCCGCGGCGGCGAGCGGGCTGCCGCGGGATCTGCTCTATCGCGCGCTCTGCGCCGGCCGCGGCAGGGAGGAGGATCCAGCCGCCGATTCCGTTCCATAGGCGAAGACGATCGCCTGCCGTCCGAGGAATCGGGACAGACGGCGTGCCATGTCTTGCGCGCTCGTCCGGTCCGGCGTGTCGCCGATCAGGACCCGATTGAGGCGGTCCGAGCGCGCGACGCGTGCCTGGCGCGCCTGCGCCGGCAGCGGGGCCGCCTGCGGGGCGCCCAGCAGGAGATCGAGCCGGTCGCGCAAGGCGTCGGCATGTGCCGGGCTGGAAAAGGCGCCGAGTTGCACCGCCCAATGAGTTGCGGTGCCGCCGGTCGGCGGCTGCAGTTCGGGAGGGGGGTGATCCGCGTCGAGCAGAGCCTGAACCGGGTCGGGGGTGCCGTTGCGGCGATCGTCGTCTGCGGGCGGGGTGGCCGGCGGCGGGGAATCCGCTGCTGTACTGCGGACCGGCGGCGAGTAGGTCGCGGGAACCACTCCGCCGGCCGGGGCCGCAGCCACCACCGGCCCCGGGGCGGCGGGCGTGCCGGGAGGGAGCGACAATGCCGCCAGCTTCGCGTCCGGCCGACCGGCCTTCCAGCTGCCGTCCGCGATCTCGCGATCGGTGATCCGCTCCACTTCGACCTCTCCGGTGCCCGGCCCTGCGATCCCGAGCCGCGTCGCCGCCGCATAGGACAGATCGATCACGCGATCGAACAGGAACGGCCCCCGGTCGTTCACGCGCACGATCACGCTGCGGCCGTTGCGCAGGTTCGTCACCCGGGCGTAGCTGGGAATCGGCAAGGTCGGGTGCGCGGCCGTCATCGCGAACATGTCGTACGGTTCGCCGCTGGCGGTGCGGTTCCCTTGGTACTGGCGACCGTACCAGGACGCGATACCGCGCTGCCGGAACGGAACGTCCCGGGTGAGTGGAACGTAGCGTCGTCCCAAGGCGAAGTACGGCCGGTTGGCGTAGGGATCGAGCGGTTCGATGCGCGGGGTCGCATCCGCTTCCTGGCCAAGGTGCGGCGGCACCGTGGCGGGGGGGCCGTCGTTGGCGTAATAGTGCGGGTGCGGAACCGAGGCGCAGCCGCCGAGAATCAGCAAGGCAGTCAGGCCGAGCGTGCGCGTACGAGCCATGTCGGGTGTCCTGTGGGTCAGCTCTGAACGAGCGGCCGATGCCGCTGGATCGCCATCAGCATTCCACACGCGATCCCGATCGTCGTCAATGCGGTGCCGCCGTAGCTGATGAGCGGCAGGGGTACGCCGACCACCGGAAGGATGCCGCTCACCATGCCCATGTTCACGAAGGCATAGGTGAACAGGATCATCGCGATCGAGCCGGCAAGCAGCCGCCCGAACGGCGTCGCCGCATGTTGCGCGATGCTGAGCGCCCGCGCCACGAGCATCGAGAACAGCGCCAGGAGGACCAGGTTGCCGATCAGGCCGAACTCTTCGGAGTAGACCGCGAAGATGAAGTCCGTGGTCCGTTCGGGGATGAACTCCAGGTGCGCCTGCGTTCCCTGCATCCATCCCTTGCCGAACATGCCGCCGGAGCCGATGGCGATCATCGATTGCAGGGTGTGGAAGCCCTTGCCGAGCGGATCGGACGACGGGTTGAGCAGCGTGAGAATGCGGTTGCGCTGGTAATCGTGCAGGAACATCCAGACGACCGGCAGCGCCGCCAGGGCCGCGGCAGCCATCGCGGCCAGCCAGCGCCAAGGCAGCCCGGCGAAGAAGATCACGTAGAAGCCGGCGGCAAGGACGAGGAGCGCGGTGCCGAGATCCGGCTGGCGCGCGATGAGTCCCACCGGCACGAGCACCAGTGCGAAGGCGACGAGGAAGTCGGCGGTGCGCAGACTCTCCGCGCGCTTCTGGAAATACCAGGCCAGCACCAGCGGCACGCCAAGCTTCATGATTTCCGCAGGCTGGAAGCGGGTGAAGCCGAGGTCGAGCCAGCGGCGGGCGCCGTTGACCGAAACGCCGGCCACCAGCACGGCAAGCAGCGCAAGCAGGCCCACGGCATAGACGGGCACCGCCGCGCGCAGGAGGAGCCGGGGCGGAATCGCCGCGGTGCCGAGCATCAGCGCACCCGCAAAGGCGAAGTTGCGCAGCTGGCCGGTGAAATGGCTCGGTTGATCGGATGCCGCCGAGTAGAGCGTGGCCAGGCCGACGAGCATCAGCGCGCCCAGCGTCGTCACCAGGGCGGGATCGATCAGATCGGCGAACCGCCGCGCGAAGTTGCGTGCCACCGTCCGGGCGTTCGCGTTCATTTGGCGTCCTTCTCTGCGGCCGGCTCCCGGCCCAGCAGGTAGTAGTCGAGTACTTCGCGCGCGATCGGGGCCGCTGCCTCGGAGCCCCAGCCGCCGTTCTCCACCAGCACGGCAAGCGCGATTTTCGGCTGCACGCCCGGCTGCGCCGGCGCGAAGGAGATGAAGAGCGAGTGGTCGCGATGGCGTTCGGAAATCTGCGAGGCATGGTATTTCGCGCCCTGCGCAATGCCAACGACCTGGGCCGTGCCGGTCTTCCCCGCCGCCTGATACGGCGCGCCCTTGAACACGTGGTACGCGGTGCCCTCGGGCGACGTCGTCACGCCGACCATGGCGGCGCGCACCAGGGCGACGTATTCCGGATCCAGCGGGATGCGGGCGGATTCCTTGTCGACCACCTTGGTCCGTTTGCCCGTGTTGGGATCCTCGATTTCCTTGACGAGGTGGGGCCGCATCACGACGCCGCCGTTGGCGAGGGTGGCCACTGCATGGGCCAGCTGCAGCAGGGTGAAGGCGTTCTTTCCCTGTCCGATCCCGAGGGAGATGGTTTCCCCCCGGTACCACTTCTGGTGGAAGCGGCGCCAGTTCCAGGCGGTCGAGGGCAGCACACCGCGCGATTCTCCGTCGAGGTCGATCCCGGTCAGCTGCCCGAAGCCGAAGGGCTTCATGAAATCGTGGATCGCATCGACGCCGAGGTCGTTGGCGACCGAGTAGTAATACACGTCGCTGGATACCACGATGGAACGGTACAGGTCGACCATGCCGTGCCCGCCCTGCGTGCCCCCTTCACGGAACATGTGTCCGCCAAAGTCGAAATAGCCCGGATCGAGCATCGTGCTGTCCGGGCGCCGCTTGCCCAGTTCCAGTGCCGCGAGCGCCATGAACGGCTTGTACGTCGAGCCGATCGGATAGGTGCCGCGCAAGGCGCGGTTGAGCAGCGGCTTGTCCGGGTCGTCGTTCAGAGCCTTCCAGTCGGTGCTGTCGATGCCGTCGACGAACAGGTTCGGGTCGAACGTCGGCATGGAGACGAACGCCAGCACATCGCCGGTCGCGGGCTCGATGGCGATGAGGGCGCCGCGCCGCGTGCCGAAGGCGCGTTCGACGACCTCCTGCAGCTTGAGGTCGATCGACAGGATCAGATTGTTGCCCGGCTTGGGCGGCGTGCGTGCCAGCGTCCGGACCGGGTGCCCGCCGGCGGTGATTTCCATCTTGTCGTAGCCGGTCGTGCCGTGCAGCGCCTGCTCGTAGCTTTCCTCGACATCCAGCTTGCCGATGTAGTTGGTGCCGTCATAGTTCGCCGGATCGGCGAAGCGGCGGATGCGGGCCTCGTCGGCATCGCTGATCCGACCGATGTAGCCGAGCACGTGCGACGCGGTCTTGCCGAGCGGGTACTGCCGGAACAGGCGCGCGTGCAAGGCCACGCCGGGAAAGCGGAACCGCTCGACGGCGAAGCGCGCTACCTCGGAGTCGGTGAGTTTCGTCCGGATCGGCACGGAACGCAGGCGCTTGTAGTCCGACAGCGTCTTGAAGAACCGCCGCCGGTCGCGCGGGGTGATCTCGATCACCTCGGACAGGGCGTGGATGGTCTGTTCGAGATCGGTTACGTTGGCGGGCTCGATCTCCAGCGTGTACGCCGAGAAATTCGTCGCCAGCACCGCGCCCGTGCGGTCGACGATCAGGCCCCGGTTGGGCGTGACCGGCACGAGCGCCGTGCGGTTCTGTTCGGCGCGCGCCTTGTATTCGCGGTAGCGCACCACCTGCAGCCAGCCGAATCGCGCAAGCAGGGCCGAGAACCCGCCGGCGACCAAGGCCGACGCTGCCACGAGGCGTCCGCGGAAGCGCTGGATGTCCTGTTCGGGATTGCGTAAGGGCTTCATGGAGCCGAGTTGCCGGGCCGCTGCGGTTGGGTTGGAGGAGGCTTGCGCAGGGGGAATCGATCCGGATCGGGCCGCGCAAACCGGTATTATGGCAACGATGAAAACCAATCGTCGCGAACCGCTTCCCTGGCATCACCCGAAGGAGTCGGAGGACGATCCCTCCGCCCAGGAGCGCATCCAGGCGATCATGCGGTCGCCGAGCTATGAACCGGCCGATCAGGACACCCGGTTTCTGTCGAGCGATGGCATGCGGGGGGTCCGGCTGCAGCTGGATTACTCCAAGGCGGAAGAACTGCTCGAGCGCCACGGCATCGAGCACACCATCGTCGTCTTCGGCAGTACGCGGATCCGGGAGCCCGCCGCAGCGCAGCGCGCCGTGCAGATGCTGCAGGCCCAGGCGGCGCGGATCGGCGACACCGACACCGTTGCGGCCGCGGAGCACCGGCGCAGGATCGCGGTGGCTGAACGCATCCTGGCCAAGAGCCGGTACTACGACGTGGCGCGCGAGTTCGGCCGCCTGGTCGCATCGGGCGGGAACGGACCGGGCGATTCGCGCGTCACGGTAATGACGGGCGGCGGGCCGGGCATCATGGAGGCGGCAAACCGGGGGGCGTTCGACGTCGGCGCGGAGTCCATCGGGCTGAACATCTCGTTGCCGCACGAGCAGTATCCGAACCCCTACATCACCCCGGAACTGTGTCTGCGTTTCCACTATTTCGCACTGCGCAAGATGCATTTCCTGATGCGCGCGCGGGCGCTCGTCGCGTTTCCGGGCGGATTCGGCACCTTTGACGAATTGTTCGAAACCCTCACCCTGATCCAGACGCGCAAGCTCGATCCGGTGCCGGTCGTGCTGATCGGCCGGGATTACTGGCGTCGCGCCTTCGACGTCGACTTCCTCGTCGACGAGGGGGTGATCGATGGCGAGGACCGCGAACTGTTCTGGTATGCCGAGTCCGCCGAGGACGCCTGGAACGGCATTCTGCAATGGCACGAAAACAACGGGACGCCGCTCTATCCGTAACGCCTCCCTGCCGGCAATGGCATCCCTCTGCCGCATGGGAAGATCGACCAGGGGGTAAGAAAAATGAAAATTTCCTTTCACGGTGCCGATCGCGACGTTACCGGTTCCTGCCACCTCGTCGAGTGCGCGGGGCTGCGCATCCTGATCGACTGCGGGCTGGTCCAGGGCGACCGCGAACTGGAGCAGCGCAACCGTGCGCCGTTCGGGTTCGATCCGAAGTCGATCGATTTCGTGCTGCTGACCCACGCGCACCTCGATCACTGCGGACGGCTGCCCTTGCTCGCCAAGCGGGGATTCGGCGGCGAGATCATCGCCACGTCCGCCACGCGCGACCTGGCGCGGATCGTCATGCTCGATTCCGCCCATCTGCAGGAAGAGGAAGAGCGCCACGCGCGGTACCGCCGCGAGCACGACCGCCACGGCGATCACCGCCCGCAGATCGACGAGACGGCGTTGTATACGACGCTCGACGCGCTCGATAGCCTGGACCGTTTCGGCCGTGTCGCCTCGTACGGCGAGGCGTTTTCGCTGGCGCCGGGCGTGCGGGCAACGTTCTTCGACGCCGGACACATCGCAGGCTCAGCCAGCGTTTTCCTCGAACTCGAGGAAAACGGCAAGCGGCGTACGGTGACGTTCTCGGGCGACCTCGGCAACCAGGGGCGGCCGCTGCTGCGCGCGCCGGTGGCGCCGCCGCATTCCGATGTCGTGGTGATGGAGACGACCTACGGCGACCGCCTTCACAAGCCGATTGCGCCGTCGATCGAAGAACTCTACGCCGCGATTCACGAGGTCTTCGAGCATGGCGGCAACGTCGTCATCCCGACGTTTGCCCTCGAGCGTGCGCAGGAGATCCTGTGGTTCCTGCGGGAAGGCCAGGAGAAAGGCCGCATCTCGGAAATGGCCCAGGTCTTTCTCGATTCTCCGATGGCGATTTCGGCGACCCAGATTTTCGAGCGGCATCCGGAGTGCTTCGAACCGAATGTGGCCAAGCTGTTTCACGGCGGCGGGGATCCGTTCGCGCTGCCGGGCCTGCACTTCACGCGCGATGCGACGGAGAGCATCGCCATCAACCGCTTCCGGTCGGGCGCGATCATCCTGGCGGGCGCCGGCATGTGCAACGGCGGGCGGGTCCGCCACCATCTGCGCCAGAATCTCTGGCGCTCGAACTGCGCCGTGGTGTTCGTCGGCTATGCCGCGCGCGGCACGCTGGCCCGGCGGATCATCGATGGCGCGCAGACCGTGCGGATCTTCAGCGAAGATGTGCCGGTTCGTGCGCACGTCCACACCATCAACGGATTTTCCGCGCACGCGGACCGCGACGAGCTGCTTGCCTGGCATCGCGCGATCCGCCCGCCGCGGACCTTCCTGGTTCACGGCGAGCCGGAGGTCATGCAGTCGTTCGCCGGCCTGCTCGAAGGAAGCCGGGTGGAGATGCCGGAGTTCGGGCAGGAATTCGAGATCTAGTCTCGATCCCATGCGCGGCGCGGCGCGGTGCCGCGCCGTCACACGGGGACTTCGCTCCGGGCCGGTCGCTCAGACATCGGCGGGATTCCGGGCGGCACGCATGCCCCTACTGGGCGAGACCTTCCGCGCGCAACGCCTCCTGCACCTGGGGTCGTCGGCCCACCCGGTCCTGGTATGCAGCCAGAGCCGGCCACCGTCCCAAATCGATTCCAACGTGCCGAGCCCAGGACAGCACGACAAACAGATACGCGTCGGCAATCGTAAACCGGCTTCCCATCAAGTAGTCGCCCTCGCCCAGTCTCGCAGCGACCCAATCCAGGCGCCGTCCGATACGTTCCCGTTGCCGGGTTTTCTGGCTGCTGTCGCTGGCCGGGTCGAAGAGCGGCGAAAACTGCTTATGCAGTTCCGTCGAGATGAAGTTCAGCCATTCCTGCACGCGATAGCGTTCGATCGTTCCGTTGGCCGGCGCCAATCCGCTGTCCGGGCTTTGGTCCGCCAGGTATTGCACGATCGCGGGCCCTTCCGTCAGCAATGTCCCGTCGGGCAATTCGAGAGCGGGAACGTAGCCCTTGCCGTTGATGGCGCGGAAATCCGCGCCATCCTGGGTCATCCCGGACCGCAGGTCGACTCGGACGAGTTGCGCGGGAAGACCGGCCTCCCGGAGGACGATGTGCGGGGACAGGGAACAGGCGCCGGGGGAGTAATAGAGTTTCATGGAACCTCCTTCTTGGATTCGGTTGAGAATTTACGTCCGCAATCGCGTCGGTTCATTGAATGTTTTTGAGCTGTCGCTTCCGATCTTTTCACTTGGCAACGCGAGGATCGTTCTCCTCGGTGTGCGCCTTCTGACGGGTTTCGGGCGATCCCGAGTCTTCCGGATCAAGACAGGCGTGTTGCGGAATCCGGGTTGCGCCCCGATGGCTTCCGTGTAGGAGTCAACGAGGGTCCTGCTGCGGCAGGCTACCCCTTCTGCCGCGCAGACTCCTAGCAGGCTGTTGAAATTCGCCCCTCTGAGCGAGAACTTTGCATCGTGAACGCGCCGCTGATCAACGATTCCGCATGTTCGGTCCATGTTTTTGGACCCCGGAACCGGTATCGTCGCGCCCAGGTTGCTCGATTTCTTGCATCACCGGGCTCCTTGAACTGCAAATTCGGGTACCTCCGACAGTATTCGGCCCATCCGGACGATGTTGCTCGCCAACATGTTCAGTTTGAACTGGTGGTCGACGCGCCGGATTCCGCGGAACATGGTCTGCCGTATCCGGCCGACTGTCTTGGCCCAACCGAAGTGCTCTTCGATTCGCTTGCGAATCCGTTGGCTGACTTCGTACCCCGCGTGACGGGATGTCCGCGCATCGATCGCGCTGCCACCAGGACGTCCCACATTCATCGCCACATGCGGCGTAACGTTGGCAAGTCGGCAGGATTCGACGAACCCTGCCGTGTCGTATGCCTTGTCCGCCGCCACGGTCTTGCGCTGCGTTCCGGGAACGGTTTCGATCATCGTCAGCGCCGCATCTCGTTCGGCAGTGCCACCTGCGTGTGTGACGACCGCTCCGACAATGAGCCCGTTTCGGTTCTCCATCAGCGCGTGCCCCTGGTAGCAAAGGATCGCGGCAGTGTTGGAGCTTTTGCGAAACAGCCGTGCATCGGGATCCGTCGTGCTGGCATGCGTGTCGTTGCTGCGCGGACGTCCCTTCCAGTCGGTGTCGGCGTTGCGTCCGGGCGCGCTTGGCCCCCCGTCGCCTCCGTCCTTGGGTCGGAAACTCTTGTGGCTCGCCCACGCTTGCACCAGAGTTCCATCAACCGAGAAATGATCCTTCGAGAGCAATCCGTTCTTGTCGGCCAGCGACATCACCTCGGTGAAGAACTTCTCGACGGCCTCGTGCTCGATCAACCGGTCGCGGTTCTTCGAGAAAACGGAGTGGTCCCAGACCGGATCGTCGATAGCCAGACCCACGAACCACCGGAACAGCAGGTTGTATCGGATCTGCTCCATGAGCTGCCGTTCGCTGCGAACCGAATAGAACAACTGGAGCAGCAACGCACGCATCAGTTTCTCGGGGGCAATCGAGGCACGGCCGGTACCAGCGTACATCTCATTGAACAAGTCGTTCAGTCCGGCGAGTGCTGTGTTCACAATGCCCTGAATTGGACGAAGCGGATGATCGGACGGAACGAAATCGTCGAGCTTTGCCATCAAGAACAACGCCTCTTGCATCCCGTCGCTACCGCGCATTGGTCCCGTCCTACTGGAGAATCGACAATGACTATTCAACGTTCGACAAGCCACTTCGCTGACACACTCAGCCGTTTTTCAACAGCCTGCTAGGATAGGCTTAGGGTGTTGGCGCCGATGCGATGTAGGCCAACGCGCCAGGCGAGGCGCTCACCAGGGAAACGTCCCGATTGGTAATGCAGATCAAAGGCCTACATCGAACCGGGTTGCTCGCGGTTGGATCAGCACCAAACGCCCAAATTGCTCAAACTGCCGTCGGCGGCAACCGTCGCCAATGCACACTGGAGAACAATGATGAGTGGAATGATCAGCTACACACGGCCGGACGGCAAAGCCTCAAGCGGCTATATGGTGGAACCGACTCAGGGCAGCAAAGCGCCGGGGGTTGTGGTGATCCAGGAGTGGTGGGGTCTCGACGACCAGATCAAGGGCGTCGCCGAAAGGCTGGCCGCCCGAGGGTATCGGGCACTGGTTCCTGACCTCTATCGCGGCAAGCTTGCGCTTGAGGCGAACGAAGCCGAACATCTGATGAACGGCTTGGATTTCGCCGATGCGGCCAGTCAGGACATTCGCGGTGCAGTGCAGTACCTCAAAGCGACTGGCAGCTCGAAGGCGGGCGTGATGGGCTACTGCATGGGCGGTGCACTGACACTGCTTGCTTCGGTTTTTGTTCCTGAAAGCGACGCTAACGCGACTTGGTACGGCTATCCGCCACTCGAATACGTCGACGCCAGCAAGATCAAGGCGCCGCTGCTGGGCCACTGGGGCACCCAGGACCAGTTCTTCGCCATCAACGGTGTGGACATGCTGGAAGAAAGGCTCAAGGCAGCAAACGCGAAGTACGAGTTCCACCGCTACGACGCCAAGCATGCTTTCGCGAACGAGGAATCCGACGCGCGCAACATGCCGCCGCTCGGCTACAACCCTGAGGCCGCGAAACTTGCCTGGGACCGAACAATGGCGTTCTTCCAAGAAAATTTGTGCTGAAGCCTGGCCGCCCGACGCAGCGATGGCGTGCGGTGGCAGCGTATTGGTCGACTGAAGAACTTCCAGCGCAGCGCCAATGTTGGTCTTTTGGGTGTGGCCATCGGGCGGCTGCACCGGGGCGATTGGGAACTCTGGGCCAACGAGTTCGAACGCCGAGAAGGGGATGCCCGGCGATTCGCCTGCGAGCGCATCACGGAAAACCAGGGATCCTGGACCCGGCGTCGTGCAGTTCCCGCTCGCTCGCCCGCGTAAGGCGGTGCCGCACCGTCGTTACAGCATCCCCGCCGCCACGGTGTCGTTGTGCGCCGGATCGATGAGGATGAAGCTGCCCGTCGCGCGGAACTCCTCGTACCGGTCGGCGGCGATCGGGGTCTGCGTGCCGAGCGCCAGGCGGACGATGTCGTTGGGTTCGACCCGCGCCTCGCCGGTCTCCCAATCCAGCGTCTCGATGTTCAGGCGCGCATGCACGGCGCCGACGCGCACCCGCGTTTCGCGGGTGGCCTGCCGGAGCAGGTATTCGCGGCGCGGATCGAGCGGCTGCTGGCCGAGCCAGCAGACCATCGCTTCGGTGCCGGCGCGAGCGGCCTGCGGGGCGTGTTCCGGATCCACGAGCAGATCGCCGCGGGAGATGTCGATCTCGTCGGCGAGCGAAATCAGTACGGACTCGCCCGCCACCGCGCGGTCGCGGGCTTCGGTGCCGATGGCGATGGCCTGAACCCGCGATCGGGCGCCGGACGGAAACACGGCGATCTCGTCCCCGACCGAGACCGTGCCGGACTCGACCCGTCCCGCGTAGCCGCGGAAGTCCGCCTGCGAGGGACGGCACACCCACTGGACCGGGAAGCGCAGCGGCGCTTCGGCGTCGGCTTCGCGCGCCGGCGCCGATTCCAGCAGCTGGATCAGGGTCGGTCCCTCGTACCACGCCAGTTCCGGCGCCCGGTCCACCACGTTCGCACCGGTCAGCGCGGACAGCGGGATGTAGTCGACCTGCACGTGCAGGGAAGGATGGCGTTCGAGCCAGGCGCGGAATTCGGCGGTGATCTCCGCGAACCGCTCCTGCGCGTGCTCGACGAGATCCATCTTGTTCACGGCGACGATGAGGTGATGGACACCGAGCAGGCCGGCGATCGTCGCATGCCGGCGCGTCTGGGCGAGGATGCCCTTGCGCGCGTCGACCAGCAGGACCGCGGCGTCCGCCGTGGAGGCGGCGGTGACCATGTTGCGCGTGTACTGCACGTGGCCGGGACTGTCGGCGATGATGAACTTGCGGCGCGCGGTGGCGAAGTAGCGGTAGGCGACGTCGATCGTGATGCCCTGCTCGCGTTCGGCGACCAGCCCGTCGGTGAGCAGCGACAGGTCGAGCGCCGAGAGCCCGCGGCGTTGCGCGTTGTGCTCGAGCGTCGCCAGCGTGTCGGAGAGCAGCGCCTTGGTGTCGTACAGCAGGCGGCCGATCAGCGTGCTCTTGCCGTCGTCGACGCTGCCGCAGGTGAGAAAGCGCAGCACGCCGAGGTCTTCGGTGGAATGTCCTTGCGGTATGGCGTCGCGTTTCATCAGAAGTATCCTTCGCGCTTGCGTTGTTCCATCGAGGCTTCGGACGTCTTGTCGTCCATGCGGGTCGCACCGCGTTCGGTGAGCGTCGCATCCATCGTTTCCGCCACGATCTCGTCGTAATTGGCCGCGGTCGATTCGACCGGGCAGGTGCAGGAGATGTCGCCGACGGTGCGGAAGCGCACGCTGACCGTCTCGACCGTCTCCCCTTCCTTCGGCGGGGTGAGCGGCGTGACCGGAACCAGGGCGCCGTTGCGGCGGACCACCTGACGCGGGTGGGCGAAGTAGAGCGAGGGCACTTCCAGCTCCTCCCGGGCGATGTATTGCCACACGTCGGTTTCCGTCCAGTTGCTGATCGGGAATACGCGCATGTGCTCACCGGGCGCAACCCGCGCGTTGTAGAGGTTCCAGAGTTCCGGGCGCTGGTTCTTCGGATCCCATTGCCCCCAGCCGTCGCGGAAGCTGAATACGCGCTCCTTGGCGCGCGCCTTTTCCTCATCGCGACGGGCGCCGCCGATGCAGGCGTCGAAGCCGAATTCCGCGATCGCGTCGAGCAGGGTCACCGACTGGTGCTTGTTGCGCGACTCGTCGGCGCTGCGCAGCACGATCCGGCCCCGCGCGATCGAATCGTCGATGGTGCGGACGATGAGGCGCTCGCCCAGCTCGGCGGCCCGCCGGTCGCGGAATTCGATCACTTCGGGAAAATTGTGGCCGGTGTCGACGTGCAGCAGCGGAAACGGGAAGCGCGCCGGCCGGAACGCCTTGGTGGCGAGGTGCAGCAGGACGATGGAGTCCTTCCCGCCGGAAAACAGCAGCGCCGGTTGCGCGCATTGCCCGGCAACCTCGCGCAGGATGTGGATGGCCTCCGACTCGAGCCAGTCGAGATGGGACAGGCGAACGGGTGCTGCGGAAGGGCTCCCGCCCTTTGGCAGCGGCGCGGCGACGAAACTCATGCGAATTCTCCGGTTGGATTGCCCGCCGCGGCAGGTTGGCCGGCAGCGGGTTTGCGATGCAGACCGCATTCCTTGGACTCCGGGTTCTCCCACCACCAGCGGCCGGCGCGGGTGTCCTCGCCGACGGCGATGGCGCGCGTGCAGGGCGCGCAGCCGATGCTGGGGTAGAAGCGGTCGTGCAGTTCGTTATACGGCACGTCGTGGGTGCGGATGTAGCCCCAGACCTGCGCTTCGGTCCAGTCGTGCAGGGGGTTGAACTTGTCCAGCCCGCGCTCGGCGTCGAATTCCCGCGCCGGCAACCGTGTCCGGGTGACCGCCTGCTGGGCGCGCATGCCGGTGACCCAGGCGCGTTTGCCGGCGAGCGCGCGGGCGAGCGGCTCGACCTTGCGCACCGCGCAGCACGCCTTGCGGTTGTCCACCGACGCATAAAAACCGTTGATACCGTTGGCGGCCACCAGCCGCCGCAACGCATCGGCGTCCGGAGCCCAGGTCTGGAAGCATCTGCCGTAGCGTTCCTCGACCCGTTGCATCAGGGTGTGGGTCTCTTCCGGCAGGCGTCCGGTGTCGAGCGTGAAAATGTCGATGGCGAGCGCATGGCGGCGGATGAGGTCGAGCAGAACCATGTCCTCCGCGCCGAAGCTCGTCGAAAAGGCGGCGGGCGCCTGGTCGGCGGCCTGGCGCAGCAGCGCCAATGCGGAATCGATCTGTCCGTTCATGCCCGAGCCTCCGCCTGCCGGAACCGCGGCAGCGGTTGATCCACGGCGCCTTGATAGCTGCCCGAAAAGACCGTGAATCCACGCAGCGCCGTTTCGGGGTCGCGGTCGGCGCGCAGCACGAAGGTGTCGAAGCCTACGCGGCGCAGCGCGAACAATTGATCCTGCAGGACGTCGCCGAATGCGCGCAACTCGCCGCGCCAGCCGTGGCGGCTGCGCAGCAGAGCGGCCGTCGAGTACCCGCGCCCATCGGTGAATTTCGGGAAATGCACGCCGATGACCTGGATCCGGGGAAACAGCGCGACGGCGCGCTCCGGCTCATCGGTCGGACCGAGCCAGACGCCGATGCGGCCCAGTTCCGGCAGGCGTTCGGCATGCGCCAGCGCCCGGTCGAGGGGCAGCAGGAGCGGATGGCTGTGCGGGACGCCGCCCGGCGAGAACTCGTCGATGATGTGCTCCTCGTCGACTTCGCGGCGGATCTCCCCCCAGCGTGCGTCGTGTTCCACGACGTGCCAATCGTCGTCGGCGATCTGCGGCACGCCGTCGACGAGCCGGATGATGCGCTGCGGGGCGGTACGGGCTTCAGACATTGGCAACTTCCTCCGCGGTTTCCTGCGACGGGTACACCGCCATTTTGAACGGCGCGACGCCGACGCGCTCGAGGGTGTCGATGAATCGCTCGTCGGGGTTGCGCAGCGCCACGTACAGATCGAGGACGGTGGCGACGACCCCGGGAATCTCCGAGGCGGCGAACGCCCGGCCGAGCACGGCGCCGATCCGGGTCGAAGCCGGGTCGGCGCCGACCTTCCCGCCCAGGGTGACCTGGTAGAACTCCTCGCCGTGCTTGTCCACGCCCAGGATGCCGATGTTGCCGACGTGGTGGTGACCGCAGGAGTTGATGCAGCCGGAAATGTTCAGGCTGATGTCCCCCAGATCGTGGACGTAGTCGAGATCGTCGAAGCGATCGCGGATCGCGGTGGCGATGGGGATGGACTTGGCGTTGGCGAGGGCGCAGAAGTCGCCGCCGGGGCAGCAGATGATGTCGGTGAGCACGCCGATGTTCGGCGTCGCCAGGCCCCGCGCACGCAGCGCTTCCCATAGCGCGAAAAGATCTTCCTGGTCGACATCGGCGAGCACGAGGTTCTGCTCGTGGGTGACCCGCACCTCGCCGAAGCTGTAGGCGTCCGCCAGGTCGGCGATCGCATCCATTTCCGCCGCGTCCGCATCGCCCGGCGCCTTGCCGTTGCGCTTGAGCGAGAGCGTGACCGACGCGTAGCCGGGAACGCGATGCCCCCGCACGTTGCGGGCGCGCCAGCGGGCGAAGCCGGGGTGTTGCGCGTCGAGCGCGCGCAGCGCCTCGGCAGCCGCTTCGAGGGCGTCGGGCGATTTCCGCTCGGTTCGCGGCGGCGCGAAGCCTTCTGCGATGCGCGCCAGTTCCGCGGCGGTGGCCGTTGCCGGACCGTCTTCCAGGTGCGCGAACTCGGCGTCGACCTGACGTGCGAATTCCTCCGCGCCCAGGGCGCGCACGAGGATCTTGATCCGCGCCTTGTAGGCGTTGTCGCGGCGGCCATGGCGGTTGTACACCCGCAGCAGCGCTTCGGTGTAGGTCGTCAGATGGCGCCACGGCAGTCCGCGGCGCACGATGACCCCCAGGATCGGCGTGCGCCCCAGCCCGCCGCCCGCGAGCACGTCGGCCACGACTTCGCCCCGGTCGTCGCGCCGCAGATAGAAGCCCAGGTCGTGGACCGGCACGGCCGCGCGGTCCGCCGCCGTGCCGCTGAACGCGATCTTGAACTTGCGCGGCAGGAAGGCGAACTCGGGATGAAACGTCGACCACTGCCGCAGCAGCTCGCAATACGGCCGCGGGTCGACGGTTTCGTCGGGGGCCACGCCCGCGAACGGATCGGTGGTGATGTTGCGCACGCAATTGCCGGAAGTCTGGATCGCGTGCATCTCCACCGACGCCAGGGCGGCGAGGATGTCGGGCACCTCTTCGAGCTTCACCCAGTTGAACTGGATGTTCTGGCGGGTGCTGAAATGCCCCGTGCCGCGATCCCAGGTGCGGGCGATGTGCGCGAGCACGCGGAGCTGGTGCGCCGCGAGCAATCCGTAGGGAATGGCGATGCGCAGCATCGGCGCGTGCCGCTGGATGTAGACGCCGTTCTGCAGCCGCAGCGGGCGCAGTTCGTCGTCGCTCAGCGCGCCGTCTTTCCAGCGTTCCACCTGGTCGCGGAATTGCGCCACGCGCTCGTGCAACATTTGCCGGTCGAATTCGGTATAGCGGTACATGGTTGTCAGCGGGTTTCGTTCAAATCCAGAGTAGGCGGAGGCCGAGGAGCAACAGCATCGCCACCAGCGTCCAGCGCAGCGCGCGCTCCGGCAGGCGGCTCGACACGCCGGCGCCGAAGCGGATCGCGGGCAGGGAACCGAGGAGCAGGCCCAGCAGCATCGTGCCGTTCACGGTGCCCAGGGCGGCATGCCCGAGCCCGGCGATCAGCGTGAGGGGCACCGCATGGGCGAGATCCGCGGCGATCAGCTGGCGGGCCGGAACCGCGGGATACAGGAAAAAGAGCGCGACGGTGCCGATCGCTCCCGCCCCCACCGAGGTGACGGTCACGAGCACGCCGATCAGCGCACCGACGGCGATCGTGGCGAGGGCGCGCCCGGAATCGGCACCCGGCAGCGCGTCGAGCACCGGCCGTCCCGGCCCTGCCGTCGCCGCCGCCAGCGGCGCGGCGGCGGCGCGCAGGCCCAGCGACTGGATCTGGACGCGGAAGGCGAGGGCTCCGGCGGTGAGCAGCAATGCGATGCCGAGGGCAGGCTGCACCACCGCCGCATATTGGGCCGAATAGGCCGCGGCGTCGGGATGCCATTGGTGGATCGCAAACAGCGTGGCCAAGGCCGCGGGGACCGATCCGGCAGCCATCCGCAGCGGGATCGCCCAGGGGACGATTCCGCTGCGGGCGTAGCTGCGGACGCCGGCGGACTTGGTGATCGCGGCGAACAGCAGGTCGGTGCCGACGGCGACCTGCGGCGGCACGCCGAGCAGCAGCGTGAGCAGGGGCGTCATGAGCGATCCGCCACCGACGCCCGTGGCGCCGACGACGAACCCGACTACCGCTCCGCTAAGGATGAACTGCAACAGCACCGCGACCCTCCGTAATGAACCCAAAGGGTACGGATGGACGCGGCGGCGGGGAACGAAGCGATTGCTATGCGGTTATGCGGTTACGGAATAACGGGTTGGATCAGGCCGCGGCCTCCCGCGCCGCCGCCGCGATGACGTCCGCCTGGGCGCGGATCGCCGCCGGCACGGGGATCCGGCCGTCCAGCACATCCCGCGTCCACCGTGCCGTGGCCGCCGCATCCATTCCCGGCAGTTCCAGGTCCGCACGGGCGACCGATTCCCCTGCGAGGACCGTGGTGTGCGCGCCGCGGAACCAGCGCTCGACGCTCTGCGGCCGGCGCGCGTTGACCACCGATTCGCCGTCGGTGGCGCGCATCGCCATCGCGTGCATGCCGGTCATGGCGAACAATTCCGCCTTCATGTCGCGGAAATGCGGATGGGTGTAGCTCGTGATCAGCAGGCTGGCGCCTTCCACCGGGCAGACCAGCTTGGCGAGCGTGTGCCCGACGTTGCGCACGCCCAGCGTCCGGCGCAGGTCGATCAGCCGGGCGAGCGGCGGGCAGACCGATTCCAGTGTCAGCACCGCGGGCAGGCCGTCGCGCCGTCGCTGCGCTGCGTCTTCGGGCGTTGCGCACTCCGGCACGCCCAGCTCGCGAAAGATCTCCTCGGTGGTGACGCGGCGGCGTCCGGTTTCCGGCTCGGACGGCTGACCGTGGATCAGGACGGGCGTGCCGTCGCGCGCGAGCAGCATGGCGAGCAGCGGGACGAGGTTGGCGATCGACCGCGCGCCGTTGTAGCTGGGGATGACCACCCAGCCGGGGTCTGCCGGGGTGTTTGCCAGGGTTCCTGCCGGCCCCTGCGCGCGCGGCGCGCGGCGCAGGACGGGCGCGATCGCGTCGAGAAATCCGGCGATTTCCGCCGCCTCCTCGCCTTTCATGCGCAGGGCGATGAGGACGGCGCCCAGGGCGAGGTCGCTCACCGTGCCGGCAAGAATCGCGGACATCAGTTCGCGGGCCCGCTCGCGGGGCAGTCCGCGGGCGCCGTCCTTGCCGCGGCCGATCTCCTTCAGGTACGGGGCCACGGCGAACGGGGTCGGAACGGTCTGGGTCATGGCGGCGGCAGTGCTGGGTACGGACCGCGGAACGTAGCAGGCCCGCTCAGCCTGCGTCCATCCCCGCGATGGCTTGGGCCAGGAACGAGGTGATCCCGGGCAGTTCCGACAGCACCGGCAGCACCTGGACCTCGGCATCGGGGCACCGTTGCCGAAAGGCCGCCAGGATCCCCGGCAGATCGTCCAGGATATGGCCGCCCCGCGCCCAGAAGACCGGCGCCACCGCGATCCGGCGCTTCCCCGATGCGGCGAGGGCGGCCAGCGATTCTTCGAGGGTGGGAGGCTGCAGTTCCAGGTAGGCGATCGGCACCGCGAGGTCCGGATGGGAGCGCAGCAGTTCCGCCTGCAGGCGGAGCAGCGGCTCGGACCACCGCGCGCCGCGGGAGCCGTGGGCGAACAGGACGATGGCATCGCGGTCCAGGGGCATGACATGTCTCCGCAGGGGGCACCGACGCTACCGGCTCCGGGAGCGTCGATTGTGCTGGGGGTTGCCGTATTATCGCCGGATGCGGAGCGCGGCGGCGCTCGGGATGAACTGGAGAAAAGCGATGGCATCGGTGAACAAGGTGATTCTGGTCGGCAATCTCGGCCGCGACCCGGAGGTCCGTTACAGCCCGGACGGGGCGGCGATGGCCAATATTTCCGTCGCCACGACCTCGCAATGGAAGGACAAGAACACCGGCGAGAAGCGCGAAGAGACCGAATGGCACCGCGTCTCGTTTTTCGGTCGGCTGGCCGAGATCGCCGGCGAGTACCTCCGCAAGGGTTCGTCGGTGTACATCGAGGGCCGGCTGCGGACGCGCAAGTGGCAGGACAAGGACAGCGGCCAGGACCGCTACAGCACGGAAATCGTCGCCGACGTGATGCAGATGCTCGGCGGCCGCTCGGGCGGCGGTGCGCCGATGGACGAGGAGCCGCGCGCCGCGCGCACCCCGTCATCCGCGCCGCGCCAGTCCGCCCGGCCGGCGGCGGGCAGGGAATCCGAGCCGGCGGGCGGCGTGGCCGAACTGGACGACGACATCCCGTTCTAGGATTTCGCCGCCAGCACCTCCGCGTGCAGGGCGCTTCCCGTCGTTGCGATCGCCGAGGGTGTCGCCAGCGGATCGCCGCCGTCCCACGCGGTGATGCACCCTCCCGCCCCTTCGATGACCGGAACCAGCGCGGCGATGTCCCAGTACGACAGAACGGGGTCGAGCATGACGTCGGCCCCGCCCGTTGCCAGGGAAAAGTAGCCGAAGCAGTCGCCCCAGGTGCGCGCCAGTTTGGCCCGGCCGGCGATCCGGCCCAAGGATTCCCCGGGACCTTGCTCATTCGAGCCGGGGAGCGAGGTCATCAGCACGGTGGCCTGCGCCAGGGGGCGCGGCGCGCGCACCCGCGCTTCCCGCTCCGTTCCGTCCGCAAGGTGCAGCGTCGTGCGCGTTCCCCGGCCGATCACGGCAACGCCCGTGGCGGCATGGGCGATGCACCCCAGGATCGGTCGGTATCCGCGGCCGTCATCGCGCTCCAGGGCAATCAGGGTGCCAAAAAGAAAGCAATTGCTCACAAACGCCTTGGTTCCGTCCACCGGGTCCAGAATCCATCGGTAGCGGCCGCCGCCTTCCCGCACACCGAATTCCTCGCCCAGGATGCCGTGTTCCGGGTAGCGGGCCAGGATCCGCTCCCGGAGCGCGGCTTCGGCGCCGCGATCCGCGGCCGTGACGGGCGACGCGTCCGCCTTGTCCAGTACCTCGATCCCGGCCAGGAACAACGGCCGGATCACCTCGAACGCACAAGCGACCAGCTCCTGCAGGACGGGTACGAATTCCCGCTCCTCGGCGGCGCCGAGCGCGGCGCTGTACCGCTGCCGGGTTTCCGGCGTCATTCCGGTCGTTTTCAAAGGCATCTCCCTGACATGATTCTCGTGTAATGCGATGCACCGTCTCGGTGCAATGCGGGAAAAACTGTTGTTTTCCGTTCCCGGCCGGTAGAGCCGGACGGATGGTACCGGCTTACACTCGCCCCCTTTCCTCGCTTAGGGAGATGGGATGAGTGATTCATCCGATCGGACGGTTCCCCAGGTCAAGCAGTCATCGCTGGTGCTGGGCGCACTGGGGGTGGTCTACGGCGATATCGGTACCAGTCCCTTGTACACCCTGCAGACGACGTACGGTTCCGCCGGCGGGGGCGGGCCCGAGGTTGCCTTGGGCGCCTTGTCGTTGATCGTCTGGACGCTGATCATCATCGTCTCGGTCAAGTACGCGGCGCTGATCATGCGCGCGGACAACGACGGCGAGGGCGGAATTCTGGCGCTGATGGCGCAGCTCGCGATGAAGGGGCGCGACCACCCGGTCGTGGTGGCGGTCGGAATTCTCGGTGCGGCCATGCTCTACGGAGATGGCGCGATCACGCCGGCGATCTCGGTCCTGAGCGCGCTCGAGGGCTTGAAGGTCCCGGCACCGCATCTGGCGCCGTACGTCCTGCCCGCCGCGGTGGCGGTGCTGTTCACCTTGTTCGCGATCCAGCGCCGCGGTACGACGAGCATCGGCAACCTCTTCGGTCCGGTGATGGTCGTGTGGTTCGCGGTGATCGGCATTCTCGGCCTGGTGCACGTCGTCGTGCATCCGTCGGTGCTGGTGGCGCTCGACCCTCGTTTCGGGCTGCGGTTCCTGGCGGATCACGGCCGTGCCAGCCTTCCCATCCTCGGCTCGGTGTTCCTGTGCTCGACGGGCGCGGAAGCGCTGTATGCGGACATGGGCCACTTCGGCGCCCGGCCTTTGCGTCTCGGTTGGTATGGATTCGTATTTCCGGCGTTGCTGCTCAACTATTCCGGTCAGACGGCGCTGGCGCTCAGCCACGTCATGAAGCCGAACGACAACCCGTTCTTCCTGATCGTCCCGTCCTGGGGCCAGATTCCAATGGTCCTGCTGGCGACCCTGGCGACGATCATCGCCAGCCAGGCGATCATCAGCGGCGTCTACTCGATGACCCGGCAGGCGATCCAGCTCGACCTTTGCCCGCGGCTGGTCATCACGCATACGTCGGAGACGGGATACGGCCAGATCTATATCGGCGCGGTGAACTGGCTGCTGATGGTGTTCACGCTGGGATTGACGCTCGGCTTCGGCTCGTCCGACCGGCTGTCGGCGGCGTACGGCATTGCGGTGGCGATCACGATGCTGCTCACCACCTTTCTCATCTTCCGCGTCATGCGCGAGCGCTGGGGCTGGCCATGGGTGGTGGTCATCGGGATCGCCGGCGCGTTTGCCGCGGTCGACTTTTCCTTCGTCGTGGCGAATCTGACCAAAGTGGCCGACGGCGGCTGGGTGCCCCTGGCGGCTGGGGGCACGATCTTTTTCGTCATGCAGTCCTGGCGATCAGGGCGCCGCGCAGTGACGCGACAGACCGCACGGGAAACGATCCCGTTGCAGGATTTCATCGCCACCGTGCACGGCGTTTCGCATGTTCCCGGGACGGCGGTCTACCTCGCGCGGCGCACGGATGTGGTGCCGCTGGCGCTGTTGCACAGCCTCAAGCACTACTCGGCGCTCCACGAGCGCAATGTCATCCTGCACGTCGTCACCGAACAGACGCCGCGTGTTCCGCCGGCGGAACGGGCCGAGGTGGCATCGTTGGGCAACGGGTTTCATCGCATCGTTCTGCGCTACGGGTTCATGGAGTCGCCCGACCTCCCGGTGGCGCTGGCGCGGTGCAGCCTGGACGGAGTGGGCTTCGAGATGATGCGGACCACGTTCTTCGTTTCGCGGGAGACGGTGGCGGTCGGCCCCGGGCACCTGCACCTGCGCGCGCCGCGCCGGCTCTTCGTCTGGTTGCACCGGAATGCTGCCGACGCGACGGAATTCTTCCGGATTCCGCGCAACCGGATCGTGGAACTCGGTTCGCGGATCGAGGTCTGAGGAGGCGCCGCCGCCCGTCATCGAGACGCTCGGAGCGGGGGGGGGCGCCGGGTCCGTCCGGCGCGGCGTGCCACGGCCGGGCGGTTTTCTTATAATTCAGGCAGTTGCGGTTTTTGCGAGATTGCCATGCCGATATACGCGTACAAGTGTTCCTCCTGCCAGTTCGAGCAGGACGTGCTGCAGAAGATTTCCGACGAGCCCTTGCACGTCTGCCCCCATTGCGGCGCGGAAACGTTTGCCAAGCAGCTCACGGCGGCGGGGTTCCAGCTCAAGGGCAGCGGCTGGTATGCCACGGACTTCAAGGGCGGGTCGTCCAAGCCGGCGAAGGACGATGCCAAGGCCGCGCCGCCATGCGGTGGCGGCGCGTGTCCGGCGTGTCCGGTCGAATAAGCAGCCTTTTGCGATTCCCGGACGCCCGCGTGCGGCCCCAACGAGACCTGCCCGGGCGTGAGCGGGGCTGCGCGCGCGCGGATGCGGCGCGGGCCGGCGCCGGGCTTTGCATGGCACCGGCCGGAACGCCGGGCGCCGCCCGGACATGCTGAAACGATACCTGGTCACCGGCCTGCTCATCTGGATTCCGCTCGCGCTCACGATCTGGGTCCTGCACATGATCGTGACCAGCATGGACAGCACCCTGCTGCTGCTGCCGCCGCAGTGGCGGCCGCAGCGTTGGCTGGGGTACGATGTGCCGGGCTCGGGCGTCGTGCTGACGTTCGTGGTGGTGCTGCTGACGGGGGTGTTTGCGGCCAACATCATCGGCCAGCGCGTGGTGCGGTGGTGGGAGGCGATCCTCGGGCGCATTCCGATCGTCTCGAGCATCTACCGCAGCGTCAAGCAGGTTTCCGACACCCTGCTCGCGCAGGACGGACACTCGTTCCGTCGCGCGGTGCTGGTGGAGTTCCCGCAGCGCGGGCAATGGGCCGTGGGGTTCGTGGTCGGCACGGCGAGCGTGGGCATTTCCCCGTACATCGATCCGGACTCGATCACCGTATATGTGCCTACGGCGCCGAACCCGACCTCGGGCTACACCCTGATCGTCCGGGCAAGTGAGGTTCGCGATGTGCAGATGAGCGTCGACGAGGCGCTCAAGTTCGTCATATCGATGGGCGTCGTGTCGCCGCCGGACGGTTCCCCGGGCAACGGGGAGCGTGCCGGCTCGTAGTTTCAACATCCGGAGAAAGTTTTCGTTTTATGCGTACCGAATATTGCGGGCGGGTGGACAAGCGTTTCGTTGGACAGGCGGTGACGCTGTGCGGGTGGGTGCATCGCCGCCGCGATCACGGCGGCGTGATCTTCATCGATCTGCGCGACCGCGAAGGGCTGGTCCAGGTGGTGTTCGATCCCGCGTCGCCCGACGTCTTCCGCATTGCCGAATCGTTGCGCGGCGAGTATTGCATCCGGTTGACCGGCACCGTCCGTCCGCGCCCCGATGGCACCGTCAATCCGGGCCTGGCATCGGGGGAGATCGAGGTGCTGTGCGCATCGCTCGAGGTGCTCAACGCATCGATCACGCCGCCGTTCCAACTCGACGACGACGACCTCTCGGAGACCACCCGCCTCACGCATCGCGTCCTCGACCTGCGCCGGCCGGCGATGCAGAGGAACCTGCGCTTGCGCTACCGCGTCGCCATGGCGGCCCGGCGATTCCTCGACGCCCACGGATTCCTGGACATCGAAACGCCGATGCTCACCAGGAGCACCCCGGAAGGCGCGCGGGACTATCTCGTTCCCTCGCGCGTCCACGACGGCATGTTCTTCGCGCTGCCGCAATCGCCGCAGCTGTTCAAGCAGCTGCTCATGGTCGCGGGCTACGATCGCTACTACCAGATCGTCAAATGTTTCCGCGATGAGGATCTGCGCGCCGATCGGCAGCCCGAGTTCACCCAGATCGACATCGAGACGTCCTTCCTGGGCGAGACCGAAATCCGCGCGTTGATGGAAAGCATGGTCCGGGAAATGTTCCGCGAAGCGATGGCGGTGTCGTTGCCCGATCCGTTCCCGGTCATCACCCATGCCGAAGCGATGTCCCGCTACGGTTCGGACAAGCCCGACCTGCGCGTCCGGATGGAACTCACCGAGCTCACGGACTGCATGCGCGACGTCGAGTTCAAGATCTTCCGGGCGGCGACGGAACTCGCCGACGGGCGGGTCGCCGCCCTGCGCGTGCCGGGCGGCGCCGCGATGCCGCGCTCGGAAATCGACGCCTACACGCAGTTCGTCGCGATCCACGGCGCCAAGGGCCTGGCCTACATCAAGGTGAACGAGCGCGCCAAGGGGCGCGACGGCCTGCAGTCGCCGATCGTCAAGAGCCTGCACGATGCCGCGCTCCAGGCC
Source organism: Burkholderiales bacterium GJ-E10 (assembly GCA_000828975.1). Classification (NCBI taxonomy): domain Bacteria; kingdom Pseudomonadati; phylum Pseudomonadota; class Betaproteobacteria; order Burkholderiales; species Burkholderiales bacterium GJ-E10. The sequence continues at coordinate 3,179,371 of AP014683.1, forward strand.
ATTCTCGAGCGTACCGGTGCGCAGGACGGCGACCTGCTGTTCTTCGGCGCGGATCGGGCCAAGATCGTCGCGGCCAGCCTGGGGGCGTTGCGCGTGCGCATCGGGCACTCGGAGTTCGGCCGCAGGAACGGACTGCTGGAGGAGGGCTGGCGCCCGCTGTGGGTGGTCGATTTCCCGATGTTCGAATTCGACGACGAGGAGCAGCGCTGGGTCGCCGCCCACCATCCGTTCACCGCGCCCAAGGATGGGCACGAGGATTTCCTCGAGACCGACCCCGGGCGTTGCGTGGCGAAGGCCTACGATCTCGCGCTCAACGGATGGGAGATCGGCGGCGGTTCGGTCCGGATTCACCGCGAGGAGGTGCAGAGCAAGGTGTTCCGAGCACTCAAGATCGGCCCCGAGGATGCGCGCGCCAAGTTCGGGTTCCTGCTCGATGCCTTGCAGTACGGCGCGCCGCCCCATGGCGGCATGGCCTTCGGCCTCGACCGGATCGTGACGATGATGGCCGGCGCGGAGTCGATTCGCGACGTGATCGCCTTCCCCAAGACGCAGCGGGCGCAGTGCCTGCTTACGCAGGCGCCGTCGGAAGTCGACGAAAAGCAGTTGCGCGAACTGCACATCCGGTTGCGCAATCCCGTCGTCGTGCAGTGACCTTGGCCGCCGTCGTCCCGTGAAGCCGTCGCGGCTGCGCATCGCGACCTACAACATCCACAAGGGGGTGACCTCGTTCCGCCGCCGTTCGCGGCTGAACGAACTGCGCCTGGCCTTGCACCGGATCGATGCGGACATCCTGTTCCTGCAGGAAGTGCAGGAGCGCAGCGACCGCGGCGACGCGGCCGCCCAGCTCGATGTCCTGGCGTCCAGCGGATATCTGTACCGGGCATACGGTGTCAACGCCGTCTATCCCCAGGGCCATCACGGTAACGCGATCCTGTCGCGGCTGCCCATCGAGCGCTACGTCAATCACGACATCTCGGATCATGTCCTGGAGCGGCGGGGCGTACTGCATGCGGTGGCGCGCTGTCCGGACATCCCGGCCTGCGGCATTCATCTGCTGTGCGCCCACCTCGGCTTGATCCAGGCCAGCCGGCTGCGGCAGGCGGACTGGCTGGCCGGCTTCATCGAGCGCGAGATCCCGCCGGAGGCTCCGCTGATCCTCGCCGGCGATTTCAACGATTGGCGGCGCCGGGTCGACGAGCACTTGCGCGCCCGGTTGGGATTGCAGGAGGCGGCGGAGGTGATGCCGCCCTCCGCCTGGACGGAGCGGATGCTGCCGCCGCACCGGCAACCCCGCGTGGCACGCACCTTCCCGAGTTTTTCCCCGTGGCTCACGCTCGACCGGATCTATGTCCGTGGCTTCCGGGCGCTTGCCGCGCGCGTGCCGCGCGGCGTGTCGTGGGCGCGCTGCTCCGATCACGCGCCCCTGATCGCGGATCTGGAGTGGTCGTGAGCCGTACGCCGTCGCTGCGGCCGACGTCCGGCCTGATTGCCGCGGTTCTGGAAGGAAAGTTCGAGCCGCTGGCCAAACCGCGCCTGCGCGATGGCAACCGCCTGCGCTGGTTCGCGTCGGCCGGTCCGTATTTCGAGGCGCTGCTCGAGGCGGTGGCGGGTGCACGGCATTCCGTGAACCTCGAAACCTACATCTTCGCCGACGACCGGATCGGCCGCCGGGTGATCGACGCGCTGGTTGCGGCGGCCGCCCGGGGGGTCCAGGTTCGCGTCCTGATCGACGGTTATGGCGGCGGGGACTTCGCGCAACGGCTCGTCGGCCGCCTGGCGCCGCTGGGCATCGCGGTACGGATCTACCGGCCGGCCCATTGGTGGCGCCCCCGGCGCCATATGTTCCGGCGCCTGCATCGCAAGATCGCCGTGATCGACGATCGCATCGCCTTCGTCGGCGGCATCAACGTCAACGACGATCCGGAGCGCGATGAGCATGACGGCGATCGCATCGGCCCGCGCCTCGACATCGCGGTGCAATGCGAGGGGCCGATCGTCGCAGCGGTCGCGCATGCGGTGCATCGCCTGTGGTGGTCCATCGGCGTCGCCAGCCTGCGCGAACTGTCGGGCCCGCCGCCGCAGCGACCGCGCCCGTCGCCACCCGAACCCGACGGCGTGCGCGCCGCGTTTCTCCTGCGCGACAGCCTGCGCAACCGGCACACGATCGAACGCAGCTACCTTGCCGCGATCCGATCGGCGCGGCGCGAGATCCTGCTGGCCAACGCCTACTTCCTGCCGGGGCGGCGGTTCCGCCGCGCGCTGGTGCGCGCCGCGCGCCGCGGCGTGCGCGTTCGGTTGCTGCTGCAGGGCCGCATCGAGTATCTCATCCAGCATTACGCACAACGCGCGCTCTATGGCCAATTGCTCGATGCGGGGATCGAGATCTTCGAATATCGCGACAGCTACCTGCATGCGAAGGTTGCCGTGGTCGACGACGACTGGGCGACCGTCGGATCGAGCAACATCGACCCGTTGAGCCTGCTGCTGGCGCGCGAGGCCAACGTGCTGGTGCGCGACCGCGCCTTTGCGCAAGCGTTGCGGAACCTGCTCGAGACCGCCATCCAGACCGGCTCGCATCAGTTGCACGCGCTGCTCTTCGCGAAGCGCTCCTGGGGCGAACGCGTGCTCGACTGGATCACCTACGGCATCGTCCGCATCGCGACGATCCTGCTTGCGCGCGGGAACAACTACTGAGGAATCGGCCGTCGGGTTCCATGCGGTCGGCGGTCAGTGCAGCGATCGCCCGGATTCCGTCAACAGCACCGAAAGGCCCTGCTCCGGCAGCGGCCGGAAGAACAGGTATCCCTGCGCGAAATCGCAGCCGATGCCGTGCAGGAAATCCGCCTGGTCCTGCGTTTCCACACCCTCGGCGGTGACGAGCAGGCGGAGACTGCGGCCGATCTCGACGATTGCGCGAACGATCGCCGCCGATTCGGCGCTGTCGGCGATCTCGCGCACGAATGAGCGGTCGATTTTCAGCTTGTCGAACTGCATGCGCTTGAGCGACGCCATGTTGGAACAGCCGGTTCCGAAATCGTCGAGCGCCAGCCGGACGCCCATTTCCTTCAGTTCGCGCGCGACCGTCTCCATCCGTTCGGCGTCGCGGATGAACATCGACTCGGTAAGCTCGAGTTCGAGACAGTTTGCGGGCAATCCGCTCTGGGCCAGCGCAGTGCGCACGGTCTCGACGATGTCGCCGCGGCGCAATTGCACCGCGGACAGGTTCACCGCGACCGGGATGTCGCGTCCCTGGGCCTGGCGCCAGCGCTGCGCGCAGCGGCAGGCTTCGCGCAGCACCCATTTGCCGAGCGGGACGATGAGTCCGCTTTCCTCGGCAACCGGGATGAATTCGTTCGGCGGGATCATGTGCTCGCCGTTCACCGGCCAGCGCAGCAGCGCCTCGATCGACTCCACGCCGCGATCGGAGAGCCGGATCTGCGGCTGGAAGTGCAGGCGGAATCCGCATTCGGACAGTGCGGCGCGCAGGCGCTGTTCGAGATCGAGCCGCTTGACCAGCGCCCGGTTCATCGATTGGGTGAAAAAGCGGAACGTGTCGCGCCCCGCCGCCTTGGCGTGATACATCGCCATGTCGGCGTGCCGCAGCAGCGTGTCGAAGTCGGTGCCGTCCCCCGGGTAGAGGCTGATGCCGATGCTGCTGCCGGTATGGAACGTGTGGCCATCGATCTGGAACGGCTGGTGCAGCGCGCGCACCAGTTCCTCGGTCACGGTGGTCACCGCGTCGGCGTTGTGAACCTCTGTCAGGATCGCGACGAACTCGTCGCCGCCCAGGCGGCTCAGGATGTCGGTTTCCCGCAGCATGTCGCGCAGCCGGCGCGAGACTTCGGCGAGCAGCGCATCGCCGACGGAATGGCCGAAGACGTCGTTGATGTACTTGAAATTGTCGAGGTCGACGAACAGCATCGCCATCTGCTCGTCGTGACGAACCGCATAGGCGGCGGCGCGCTGGAATCGGTCATACAGCAGGGTGCGATTCGGCAGGCCGGTCAATTGATCGTAGTGCGCGAGGTGGTCGATGCGCTGCTGCGCCTCCTTCCGCTCCGTGATGTCGGAGTAGATCGCGACGTAGTGGACCTCCCCGCTGCGCTCGTGGCGCACGCGGGTGATCGACAGCCATTCGGCGCACAGTTGGCCATTCTTGCGCCGGTTCCAGATTTCGCCCTGCCAGTACCCCTGCTGGGTGAGCGAGCGCCAGAAGGCGGCATAGAACGCCGGGTCCTGGCGCCCCGACGACAGAATCCGCGGATTGGCGCCGATCACCTCGTCGCCCGCGTACCCGCTGATGCGGGTGAACGCCGGGTTGACGGCGACGATGATGCCGGAGGCGTCGGAGATGAGCACGCCGATCTGCATCGAATCGTAGACGCTGGACAGCAGATGCCGTTGCGCCTCCAGGTTGACGTTGGCGGCGATCAGGTTTGCGGTGCGCGTTTCGCGTTCCCGGCACAGGCGCACGGCGTTGGTGAGGTGGGCCAGCACGGGGCGGAACATGCTGGCCAGCGGCAGCCGGGTTTCCGGAATGACCGGCGCGAGCAGCAGCAGAAGCCCCGTCCCGTTGAGCGGAAGGGCGAGAAACGAACGGTAGCGGGGGAGTCCGAGCTCGGCGAGCAGGGCCGCCCCGTCTTCCTCGCGGACCACGTCGTCCCGCATCATGGCCGGCGGGATGCGCAGCGCCTGCCCCTCCCGCTCGCGCAGACGAAAGTCGCCGACGACCGCAGCGATGCGGCCTTCGTGCGCCATCGATCCGTCGGGCGGGTGGGTCAGGTCGAGGAATGCGATGCCGACGGGAAACGACGTGTGATAGAGCAGGCGCTGCAGAACCCGCGCGAGCAGCGGCCGCAGTTTGGTTTCGCCGCCGATCGTCAGCAGGAGGTCGTAGAGAACCGGCAGAACATGATCGGTGTTGACGAGTGCCGGCGTCGCGGTTGCCATGAATCCGCCCCTACCAGAGCGCGGCGACGAGCGCTGCGTTGTGAAACAGCGGATACCCCCACAAGGTCGATGCGCCGATCTCGCCCAGCGAAAGGGCGCCCGCGATTTCGCGGCAGCGGCTGCGACGATGCAGTTCGCATAGCTCCGATTCGGCATCGGGCAGTCCTAGGTGCAGGCGGCGCCCGGCGCAGTAGAAGAGCAGCTTGTTGCGCCCCGCGACGTCGCCGTTGAGACGGGAGACGCGTTCCACGAGCGCATCCACCGTGTCGTGCGTGTCGACGGTGGGGCCGCCGAGCAGGGTCAGCATCGAGTGGGGCGGGACCTCCCCCACGCAGCCGATCGATCCGTCTTCATGCAGGGTGGTGGGAATCCGCACCAGGATGTTGTGGTTCGCCCGGACGATGCCGAACGGCAGGTGGACGGCGTGCCGATAGAAATTGTCGCGCGTGATCGCAACGCCGTAGTGGGCCTGCGCGAGCTCGCAGTAGACGTCGAACGCCGGCCGCCAGTCGATGTGCGTGATCCGGTTGCCTTCGGTCGTGGTGGCCAGGTAGGTGCGCTCCGGCAGGCAATAGCCATGCTCGAGGATGGCACCATGATGATTGCGCAGCAGGAGAAAGAGCGCCCGGTTGCCCAGAAGCCGGGTGCGGTCGAACAGGCAGGGCATGGGCTGGAACGATTCGCTGCCGGCACTTGCGCCGGCGTAGTGCACCCGGTCGGCAAGTTCGAGATAGAGCGCATCGAGCATGGAGCCGATCACGGGCACCATTGCGTCGAACAGCATGAACAGCGTGCATTCGTCGTCGGCCGCAGCGACCTGCGCGGCGATTTGCGCCCCGATCCGCTCGGCGACGGCGGCATGGCGCCCGTCGTCCGTGATCGGGTCGGAAAACACCGCGAACGGCGCTTCGTCGAAGCGGAGCAGCAGGCAGCCGGAATTCCGGAATCCCTGTTCGGCGATCAGGGCCGGGAATATGCCGCCGAAAATCGGGATGTCTGCCTCCGCTGCCAGGGATTGCAGCGTTGCGACTGCCGGCGCCTCCGATTCCGGAAGCAGCGCCAACACCCCCATCGCGGGGAATCGGGTCTTCCACGCCAGCAACACGGCCCGCGCACGATCGGGCTCGACGGTGTCGAGATAGTGGACAGCGTTGGGCATGGTTCCCGGTTGGTCGAGGGGGCCGATGCCTCCCTGCGGGTGCGCTGCCTTGAATCACCCGCTCGGAACTTGGCCCGCGGCACCTGCCCGCGGCCCCCATTGCTCGATGGTGCTCTAACGCCTTTATGGTAATCCGGAACCGCCGGGAAACGCAAAGGTTCCGGTACGTCTGGGCGTCCGGCCGGTCAGCCGTACAGGCGCCAGCGCCGCACCAGGTAGGTCATGGACGCCAATGCTGCCATCGTCATCGCGACCCCGTGGGCCTGCCGGATGTCCGCGCCCTCGAACCACTGTCCGAGCGCCAGGGCGATCCAGGGGATCGCGGCGCAGGCGGCGATCAAGGCCCAAAAGACAAGCTGGCGCTTTTTCTGGGTCCTTTCGGGCAGGTAGTGCCCCGCGTAGCGCATGGTGCGCCGCCCCACCAGGGCGATGGGAAAGGCGGTGCCGGCAACGGCGCCGAGAATCGCGAACACGGTCAGGTTTGCCAGGTGCTGCACGAGGTCCGGTAGCATGGTCTCTTCCTTGCGGAACGAACGGAGCGGATGGATTGCGCCCGCGGGGGCCGAGGCGCTGCGGCTCGGCGGGGTCCCGGAAAACGGCAGGGACCGCACCGCAGGAGCAAGGGTGCCGCATTTGCAAACGCTATGCAATCTCATTTCCATCTCGAGTTGAGGGATGTTGCATTTTTCGCAGCGGACCTGCGCCACTGCTTATCGGATCTTCAGTTTGGCGTGCTTGAGCGGCACTGCCAGGTCAGTGTCCGGCGCGGTTTTCCGACCCTGGAATAGAATCGGGCGGATCCCCTCCCAAGGAGTAATCCCTTTGTCCAGCCCTGCTGCCCCGGTGGTTGTCGCCGGCCCGGCCCTGGAGTTCGAGCAGCGCGTCCTCGACGCCATGCCGGCGATCGAGCATTGGTTTCGCCACCAGTGGCACGAACACACGCCGCCGTTCTACGCCTCCGTAGATCTGCGCAATGCGGGGTTCAAACTGGCCCCGGTCGATACCAACCTGTTTCCGGGCGGGTTCAACAATCTGGCCGACGAAGCGCTTCCCTCGGCGGTGCAGGCCGCGCAGTTCGCGATCGAGCGCACCTGCCCGGAGGCGCGCAAGCTGTTGCTGATTCCGGAGCGGCATACCCGCAACGTCTACTATCTCCAGAACGTCGCGCGTCTGGCCCGGATTCTCGAATCGGCCGGACTGGAGGTGCGGATCGCCAGCCTGGCCGACGAAATCGTGGCCGAGACCACCGTCAGCCTGCCCGGCGGCGATGTCCTGCGGATCGAGCCGCTGGAGCGCCGCGGGGCGCGGCTGGGAGTGGCCGGGTTCGACCCCTGCATCGTCCTGCTCAACAATGACCTGTCGGCGGGCACGCCTGCCATCTTGCGCGATATCGATCCGGCCCAGGTCCTGCTGCCGCCCTTGCACGCCGGGTGGTCGGTGCGCCGGAAGTCGCAGCACTTCGCGTGCTACGACGAGGTGGCGGCGGAATTCGCGCAACTCGTCGGAATCGATCCGTGGGCGGTCAACCCGCTGTTCGCGCGCTGCGGCGAGATCGATTTTCGCGAGGGCGCCGGCGCCGAGTGCCTGGCGCAGCAGGTCGACCGGCTGCTCGCCGCGATCCGGGAAAAGTACCGTGAGCATGGCATCCGGCAGGACCCGTTCGTCATCGTCAAGGCCGACGCCGGAACCTATGGCATGGGAATCATGACGGTGCGGGATGCCTCGGAGGTCGAATCCCTGAATCGCAAGCAGCGCAACAAGATGGCGGTGGTCAAGGAAGGGCTGCGGGTTTCCGAGGTGATCGTGCAGGAAGGGGTCCCCTCCTATGAAACCGTCTCGCAGGGGGTCGCCGAGCCGGTGGTCTACATGATCGACCGCTACGTGGTCGGCGGGTTTCACCGCGTGCATCCCGAGCGTGGCGTCGACGAGAACCTCAATGCGCCGGGCATGCATTTCGTCCCCCTGCCGTTCGACGGCAGCTGCAACCTGCCGGACACGCACGCCGCGCCGGGTGCCTGCGCGCTCAATCGGTTCTACGTGTACGGGGTGATCGGTCGCCTCGCCTTGCTCGCCGCGTCGCGGGAGCTGGAGCGGACTGCGGCATGACGTTCCTGTTCGTCCTCGATCCGCTGGAAGCGCTCAAGCCGGCGAAGGACTCGAGCATCGCCATGATGCGCGAGCTGCAGCGCCGCGGGCACGAGGTCTGGGCGTGCACGCCCCGCACCCTGGCATGGGAAGCGGGTGCGGTGTGGGCGGAATCCGCCCGCCGCATCGCGCTGCCGGATGGGACCGGTGGGGCGCCCTGGTTTGCGGTGCAGGAAACGCGGTCGCGGGCGCTGGCGGAGTTCGACGCCGTGCTGATGCGCAAGGATCCGCCATTCGATCTCGAATATCTGTACGCCACCCATCTGCTGGAGGCGGCGGTGCGCGCACCCCGGCCGGCGCGCGTCTTCAACGATCCGCGCGCCTTGCGGGACCACAACGAAAAGCTCGCGATCACCGAATTCGCGGAGTTCATCCCGCCCACGCTGGTGAGCAGCGATCCCGCTCGCATCCTGCGTTTTCGCGAGGAGCACGGAGGCATCGTCGTCAAGCCGCTCGATGGCATGGGCGGCGCGGGCGTATTCCGGATCGAGGCCGGAGACCCGAACACCAACGCGATCCTGGAGACCGTGACGCGCCTCGGGACACGGACCGTCATGGCGCAGCGTTTTCTGCCCGAAATCGCCCAGGGAGACAAGCGGATCCTGCTGATCGGCGGAGCGCCGGCACCGTTCGCCCTGGCGCGCATCCCCAAGCCGGGCGATGCGCGCGGCAACCTCGCCGCCGGCGGGACCGGCCGCGCACAGCCGCTCAGCGCCCGCGACCGGCAGATCGCCGAGCATGTCGGGCCGGTGCTCGCCGCACGGGGCCTGCTGCTGGTGGGGCTGGACGTGATCGGCGATTTCGTCACCGAAATCAACGTCACGAGCCCGACCTGCTTCGTGGAGATCGAAGCCCAGACCGGATTTTCGGTCGCGTCGATGTTCGTCGAGGAACTGGAACGGCGCGTCGGCATCCCTTCCGCCCCCGCGATGCGCAAGCGAGACTGAAGGGCGGGCATGCCGGGAATCCTCGTCATCGCCCATGCGCCGCTGGCGTCCGCGCTCGTCAGCGCGTCGCGACACGTGTACAGCCGCGACCCCTGCGTCGCGTCGCGTCGGCTCATTGCGCTCGACGTGGCGCCGGATGCCGACGTCGGCGCGGCCACGGTGCAGGCGCGCGCGCGGCTTGCGGAGGCGGACCGGGGGGACGGCGTCCTGGTGCTCACCGACCTGCTCGGCGCAACCCCGGGCAATGTTGCGGCATCGCTCGTGGAACCCGGCCGGGTTGCGGTAGTCTCGGGGGCAAGCATGCCGATGCTGCTGCGCGCGCTTTGCTACAGCACATCGGATCTGGAGGACGTCGTGGAAAAGGCATTGCAGGGCGCGGTGCAGGGCGCGCAGCGGGTGGCCGCTCCCGGGCCCGGATCGGAAGGCGGCGAAGGAGAGCCCGCGTGATCTCGCAGTCGTTCACCATCCGGAACACGCTCGGGATGCATGCCCGGCCTTCCGCGCAGTTGACCCAGGTCGCATCCCGCTTCCAGAGCGATGTGTTCATCGCCAAGGAAGGCCGGCGGGTCAATGCGAAATCGATCATGGGCGTGATGATGCTTGCCGCCGGGCCCGGTGCGGTCGTGACGGTGGACGCCAGCGGCCCGGACGCGGAGCAGGCGGTGCGGGCGGTCGGCGAACTCATCGAGGGCGGATTCGGCGAGATCGCCGCAGCGGCCCGCTAGCGTGTACGGGGGAAGATTGGAGAGCATGCCCTCGTTGGTCCAGCAGCTCGGCGGCTATGGCGTTGCCTGCGGCATCGCGATCGGCCGCGCGCACCTGCTCGCGCCGAGCGAGTTCGAGATTCCCCAGTACCACATCGCGCCGGACGCGGTGCTGCACGAAGTCGCCCGGCTCAACAATGCGTTTTCCCTGGTGCGCGCCGAAATCGAGGAGTTGCGTGGCGACGTTGCGGCGACCGCTCCCGCGGAGGTGGGCGCGTTTCTCGATCTGCACCGGATGATTCTCGACGATTCCCTTCTGTGCGATGCGCCGCGGGATCTGGTGCGCACCCGCCACATCAATGCGGAATGGGCGCTGACCATCCAGCTGGAGGAGGTCTGTCGCCAGTTCGAGGCCATCGACGACGAATATTTCCGCAGCCGGTCGCAGGACGTGCGGCAGGTGGTCGAGCGGGTTCTGCGCCGGCTGGCCGGGGGGCGGTCCGCGCGGGTGCCGCTGCCCAAGCATGCCGACACCGGCGAGGCGACGATCCTGGTGGCGCACGATCTTTCGCCGGCCGACGTGCTCCATTTTCGCGAGCATTCGGGCGTCGCGTTTGCCGGGTTCCTGACCGAGATCGGCGGGCCCACCTCGCACACCACGATTCTTGCGCGCAGCCTGGGGATCCCGGCGGTGGTCGGCATCGCCGGCGTGCGGGAGGCGGTTGCCGAGGGCGACCGCCTGATCGTCGACTCGGATTCGGGCCGGGTGTACCTCCGGCCCGACGCCGAAATCCTGGCCGAAAGCCGGAGGCAGATCCGCGCGACGACCCAGCAGCGCGCCGGACTGCGGAAGCTGCGCGGCAGGGTGGCCCAGACCCGGGACGGCGTGCCGGTGGAACTGCTGGCGAACATCGAGCTGCCCGGCGATGCGCGCGATGCCCTCGAGGCGGGGGCGGACGGCGTCGGCTTGTTTCGCACCGAATTCCTGTTCATGAACCGCGACGACCTTCCGTCGGAGGACGAGCAGTACGAGGCCTACGCGAAGGTGGCGCGGACCATGAAGGGCAAGCCCGTGGTCATTCGCACGCTCGACGTCGGCGCCGACAAGGTGCTCAACCCGGGCGCCCATGCCGGCTCGGCGGGGGTGCGCGACGGCGACGGCTCCGGGCCGCAACCCAATCCGGCCCTCGGGCTGCGGGCGATCCGCTATTGTCTGGCGTATCCGGATCTGTTCCTGACCCAGCTGCGGGCGATCCTGCGGGCATCGGAGCACGGCGTCGTCCGTCTGCTGGTGCCCATGCTGGCGCACCTGCATGAGATCGAGCAGGCCATCGCATTCGTCGCCCGCGCCCAGGAGCAGCTCAAGGAGCGGCGCCAGAAGTTCGATGCCGGCATCGAGATCGGCGGCATGATCGAGGTCCCGGGAGCCGCCCTGAATCTCGGCCCCTTCGTCCGTCGCTTGAAATTCCTGTCGCTGGGAACGAACGACCTGATTCAATACACCCTCGCGATCGACCGCACCGACCGTTCGGTCGCCTATCTCTACGAACCCTTGCATCCTGCCGTGCTTCAGTTGATCCACCACACCATCCGCAACGGCGGAAAGGCCGGATTGCCGGTTTCCGTCTGCGGCGAAATGGCCGGGGACGGCGCCGCCTCGGAGTTGCTGCTGGGCATGGGGCTGCGCCGGTTCTCCATGAGCCCGGCGCAGATCCTGCCGATCAAGCAGCGCCTGTTCGAGCTGGATACGAAGGCTGCGGCCCGCCTCGCCGCGCGCGTCGCCCGCATGCATGATCCGATCGAGATCCGTTCGGCCTTGCAGCGCGCCGACAAGGTCGCGCGCAAGGAGGCGACATGACCGCCATGACCGCCGAAGCGCCCGCCGACGCGCGTTCGGTCGGCCTCGTCGAGCCCCGGACCATGGGTTTCGATGTCCCGCTGCCGCTGGCGAGCGGCGCGCAGCTCGCGCAGTACGAATTGCGCTACGAAACCTACGGCACCCTGAACGCCGCGCGCGACAACGCAGTCCTGGTCTGCCATGCCCTCAACGCGTCCCACCACGTTGCCGGGACCTACGCCGGGGTGCCGCGCAGCACCGGTTGGTGGGACAACATGGTGGGCCCGGGAAAGCCAGTCGACACGCGGCGGTTCTTCGTGATCGGCGTGAACAACCTGGGATCGTGTTTCGGCTCGACGGGGCCGATGTCGATCGATCCGGCCACCGGCAAGCCGTACGGCGCATCGTTCCCGCTCGTCACGGTCGAGGACTGGGTCGATGCCCAGGCGCGGCTCGCCGATGCCCTGGGCATCGAGCGCTTTGCCGCGGTGCTGGGCGGGTCGCTGGGGGGCATGCAGGCGCTGTCCTGGGCGATCCGCTACCCGCAGCGCCTGCGGCACTGCGTGGCCATCGCCACGACGCCGCGCCTGTCGGCGCAGAACATCGCCTTCAACGACGTGGCGCGGACCGCGATTCGCAGCGACCCCGATTTTCATGACGGCGATTTCTATGCCCACGGCGTCGTGCCCAGACGCGGCCTGCAGGTGGCGCGCATGCTCGGCCACATCACCTATCTTTCCGGCGACGACATGACCGAGCGCTTCGGCCGCAGCCTGCGCAGCGGCGATTACAGTTTCGGCTACGGCGCCGAGTTCGAAGTCGAGTCCTACCTGCGGTACCAGGGCGACAAGTTCTCCGAGTATTTCGACGCCAACACGTATCTGCTGATCACGCGGGCGCTCGACTATTTCGACCCCGCGCGGGAGCACGGCGGCGATCTCGTGCGCGCACTGGCGCCGGCGATCGCGAAGTTTCTCCTCATCTCGTTCACCACCGACTGGCGCTTCGCGCCGGAACGGACGCGCGAGATCGCTTCGGCGCTGATCGCCAACGGCCGCGACGTGGTCTGCTCGGAGATCGATGCGCCGCACGGACACGACGCGTTCCTGCTTGCGGATCCGCGTTACCACGGCCTCGTGGCGGCGTATTTCCAGCGCATCGCCCAGGAGGGCGCGTGATGTTGCGCCAGGACCTTGCACTCATCGCGCAGTGGATCGGCGACGGCACCCGCGTGCTCGACCTGGGTTGCGGCGACGGAATCCTGCTCGAGCACCTGCGCACCGCGCGCCGCTGCCATGGCTACGGCGTCGAGATCGCCGACGAGTCGGTGCTGGCCTGCGCGCGCCGGGGCGTCAACGTCATCCAGGCCGACCTGGAATCCGGCCTGCGCATGTTCGCCGACGACATGTTCGAGACGGTCGTGCTGTCGCAGACCCTGCAGGCGATGCACCATGTCGAGGCGATCCTGCGCGAAATGGGACGGGTCGGGCGGCGCGGCATCGTGAGTTTCCCGAATTTCGGTCACTGGCGTCATGCCGTCTCCCTGCTTGGCGGCCGGATGCCCGTCACTCCGGAGATTCCTTATCAGTGGTACGACACCCCGAACATCCATCTCTGCACCCCCAAGGACTTCGAGGTCCTCGCCGCCCGGCTGGGCCTGCGCATCACCGACCGCGCGCTGCTCGCCCGCGGCCGGCCGGTCCGCTTCCTGCCGGATCTACGGGCGACGGTGGCCGTATACCGGTTCGAAAATCCCGCCGGATGATGGCGGCCCGGCGGCCCGGCGGCCGTCCGGTCCGTCGCGCAGCGGCAGTCGTTTCCAATTCAGGTATGAGCCTGGAGGGGCCGGACTTGGTGGGGTAAGGCGCGTCGATTCGTTTTGAAGAAGTTAGGAGTGTAGACGGCGGGTTCCGGAGTGGTTTCTCCGTTTCTTTTTCTGCCGGCTGGGGGGTGCGGGGGGCGGCAGGCCCCCCGCGTCTCCGGAGGGTTCAGGCAGCACGGGTAGTGACCCCCTTGAAGAGCGCCTGGCGTGCCTGGGCAAGCTCCTGGGCGGCATCGAAGTCGCTGAGCGCGCGGGCGAGTTGGTGCAGTTCTTCCAACGAGATTCCGGGGCGTAGGCACTTTTCCGCGTTGGGTAGGCTGGCGAGCTTTTCGAGGGGCGTCATTGCGTCGCGCGGACGGTAGATGCGCTTGATGCGCCCGGGCTTCTTGGGGTCGAGCACCTCCGTGGCGAACAGGCACGGACGGTGGAAGTTCAAGTACGGGTTGAGGTATTCGCCACAGAATGTGTTGAACTTGGTCGCATAGCGCTGCGGGATGTGCGCGTAGCCGAAGACCTTGCGCACCACGGCGCCGTTCTTGGTTTCGGCCAGTCCATTGTCGTTGCTGTGGCGGGGCCGCGAGCGCGTAAATTCGATACGCAACTTCTCGAGCATTCTCGCCACTTGGTAATTGACGTACTCGCTGCCGTTGTCGGCATGGAATCCCAGGAGCGCGAAGGGGAACTGCGCGAGCATCTGCTCGATCACCGGCAGCAGATGGCTCTCGGAGATCGTCTGTACGCTGGCCACCACCTGCCACTGCGTGACGCAGTCGACGGCATTGATGTGGTAGAGCCCCTTGACGCCGTCCTGATCGCCCTGGTGGACGCTGTCGATGCGGATGAATCCCGGACGGCCCTGCGGCGCCGGCGCCTTGCGCACGCCGATGGTCACGGCCGAGGTCGGCCGGGTCTTGGTCGTGACGACGCGCTGCGCGCGATAGCGATCCGTGGCGCGCAGGTTGTAGAGGTGCGCCACCGAGATCGACCCCAGGCGCACGAAGCGCGCATCGCCGAACACGTCGCGCTGGCGCCGCAGCATGCAGACCGTGGCCGGTCCGGAGAGCGTCCCGGTCGCGCGGTCGACCTCGGCCAGCAGTGCGATGTCGGCGGCCGTATAACGGCGTGCGAAGGCGTGCTCCGGCGCGCGGTATTGCTTGACCAGCGGCTTGCCCGCCACCGCCCGGGACACCAAGCGCGTGACCTGCGCGCGGCTGTAGCCGCTCAAGCGCTGGAGGTACGCCAGTACCGTGCCCCGATCCGGCCGCGAGAGATGCCGATAGCCAAACCGCTTCAACACCGATTCGACCCAGGCGTAGCGCCCGGCGTCGTCCTCGGGCCGCTCGAATTGCAGCGCCTCCGTACCATCGAGCACCTGCCGCACCTGCTCCAGGGTACGGACCTGCGTTTCGTTCATGTCGATCACCATGCCCTCGATGATCGACGCGCCTCCCGGGGGCGACGGCCCCTCAGCCGGCCAACCGCCTCCTACAGAACCCCTCCAGGCTCATACCTCGCTGGAATCACGGACCCCGCTCCAGGCTCACACCTCGTTGGAAAAGACTGCGGCTTGCACATTTTCCGAAAGTCGGATTACAATCGCGGGCTCGCTTGGGAAATCCAGCGACCAATTTCTCCCCGGACGGGACCAAGACTGACCGCCGTACCCGGAACCGCGTTGCGCGGCCTGGTGTCGGCGGGAAAAGTTGGGACAAAAAATGATCCAAATGCAGACGATGCTCGACGTCGCCGACAACACCGGCGCACGAGCGGTGATGTGTATCAAGGTGCTCGGCGGCTCGAAGCGCCGCTACGCGAATATCGGCGACGTCATCAAGGTCACGGTGAAGGATGCCGCGCCGCGTGGCCGCGTCAAGAAGGGCGAGGTCTACAGCGCCGTCGTGGTACGGACGGCCAGCGGGCTGCGCCGGGGCGACGGTTCGGCGATCAAGTTCGACAAGAATGCCGCCGTCTTGCTCAATAACAAGCTCGAGCCGATCGGGACCCGGATTTTCGGGCCGGTGACGCGGGAGCTGCGGACCGAGCGGTTCATGAAGATCGTCTCGCTCGCCCCCGAAGTGCTGTAAGGAGTGTTCGGATGCAACGCATTCGCAAAGGTGACGAAGTCGTCGTGATCGCGGGCCGGGACAAGGGCAAGCGGGGCACGGTGGTCGAGCGCGTGGACGCGACCCATGTCCGCGTCGAGGGCGTGAACGTGGTGAAGAAGCATGTCCGCCCGAACCCGATGAAGGGAACCAATGGCGGCATCTCCGAGCAGACGATGCCGATCGACCAGTCCAATGTCATGGTCTACAACCCCGCCACCGGCAAGGGCGAGCGGGTCGGAATCGAGGTCGTCGACGGTCGGAAGCGGCGCGTGTTCAAGCGCAGCGGACAGCCGGTCGGCGCCGCGAGCTAAGGTCCGGAGGAAGAAAGCATGACCCGTTTGCAGGACCAATATCGCGAGACCGTCGTGCCCGAGCTGATGAAGCAATTCGGCTACAAGACTGTGATGCAGGCGCCGCGGATCACCAAGATCACGCTCAACATGGGCGTCGGCGAGGCGGTCAACGACAAGAAGAACATCGATGCCGCGGTCGCCGACATGACCCGCATCGCGGGGCAGAAGCCCGTCGTCACCAAGACCCGCAAGGCCATCGCCAACTTCAAGGTGCGCGAAGGCCTGCCGATCGGCTGCATGGTGACGCTGCGCGGCGAGCGGATGTACGAATTCCTGGATCGCCTGATCACGGTCGCGTTCCCCCGCATGCGGGATTTTCGCGGCGTTTCCGGGCGCGCGTTCGATGGCCGCGGCAATTACAGCATCGGCCTGAAAGAGCAGATCATTTTCCCCGAGATCGAATACGACAAGATCGACAAGCTTCGGGGAATGAACATTTGCATCACGACGACGGCGAAGACCGACGAAGAGGCCAAGGCGCTTCTCGCGGGATTCCGCTTCCCGTTCCGCAATTGAGCGAGGTGTACGGTGGCAAAGCTATCCCTCATGAATCGTGAAGCCAAGCGCGCTGCCTTGGTCAAGAAGTATGCGGCCAAGCGCGCTGCGCTGAAGGCGGCGTTCTGCGATCAGACGCTATCGATGGAAGATCGTCTGCAGGCGCAGCAGCAGCTGCAGGCCATTCCGCGGAATGCCAGCCCGACGCGCCTGCGCAACCGCTGCAACCTGACCGGCCGTCCGCGCGGCAATTTCCGCAAGTTCGGGCTCGGTCGCAGCAAGCTGCGCGAGGCCGCGATGCGTGGCGACATCCCCGGCCTGATCAAGGCGAGCTGGTAAGGCAAGGACCCAATCCATGAGCATGAGCGATCCCATTTCCGACATGCTGACGCGCATTCGCAATGCGCAGCGTGTCGAGAAGAACGAAGTGACGATGCCGTCCTCGAAGCTGAAGGTGGCCATCGCCGAAGTGTTGCGCGATGAAGGCTACATCGACGGTTTCCGGGTTGTCGGCGAGCCCGGCAACGCGCACCTCGAGCTGCGCATCGGCCTGAAGTACTACGCCGGGCGCCCGGTGATCGAGCTTCTGGAGCGCGTGTCCCGTCCGGGACTGCGCATCTACCGCGGCCGCGACGATCTGCCGCAGGTCATGAACGGCCTGGGCGTGGCGATCGTTTCGACCCCGCGCGGCGTCATGACCGACCGCAAGGCCCGCAATCAGGGCGTTGGCGGCGAAGTCCTCTGCTACGTCGCCTGATCGG
This sequence comes from Burkholderiales bacterium GJ-E10, assembly GCA_000828975.1. Lineage (NCBI taxonomy): Bacteria > Pseudomonadati > Pseudomonadota > Betaproteobacteria > Burkholderiales > Burkholderiales bacterium GJ-E10. The sequence goes on from AP014683.1 coordinate 3,196,649, forward strand.
GAGAGTACGGCATGTCACGTGTTGCACGCATTCCGGTTTCGCTCGAAAAAGGCGTCGAGATCCAGATCGGCGAGAGCGAGATCACCGTCAAGGGCCCCCAGGGAACCTTGCGCCAGGCTGCCAACGGCCTGGTCCAGGTCAAGGTTGACGGGGGAGAGATCCATTTTGCTGCGGCCGACGAGTCGCGCGAAGCCAAAGCCATGAGCGGCACCATGCGCGCCCTGGTGGCGGCGATGGTGCACGGCGTCAGCAAGGGGTTCGAGCGCCGCCTGACGCTGGTCGGCGTCGGATACCGCGCGCAGGCCCAGGGCGACAAGCTCAACCTGTCGCTGGGGTTCTCGCACCCGGTCGAGCATCACATGCCGGCGGGGATCAAGGTGGAAACGCCGACCCAGACCGAGATCGTCATCAAGGGGGCCGACAAGCAGCGCGTCGGCCAGGTGGCCGCGGAAATCCGCGCATACCGTCCGCCGGAGCCGTACAAGGGCAAGGGTGTCCGCTATGCGAACGAGACCGTGGTCTTGAAAGAAACGAAGAAGAAGTAATTTCGCCGGGTTCAGGTCATGATCAGCAAAAAGCAATCGCGTATTCGCCGGGCGCGCGCGACGCGCGCACGGATCGCGCTTCAGCGCGCCAGCCGGCTCACGGTGCACCGCACGAATCTCCACATCTATGCCGCCGTGATTTCTCCGGAGGGCGACAAGGTGCTGGTGTCGGCTTCGACGCTGGAGCCGGAAGTGCGCAACGAACTGTCCGGAGCGAAGGGACATGGCGGCAATGTCGCCGCAGCGCGTCTGATCGGTGCGCGGATCGCGCGCAAGGCTGCCGCGGCCGGCATCGAGCAGGTCGCGTTCGACCGTTCCGGATTTCGCTATCACGGTCGCGTCAAGGCCCTGGCCGATGCGGCGCGCGAAGCCGGACTGAAGATCTAAAGGAAATCTACGATGGCACGGATTCAGGCCAAGAACCTCGGCGAGGCCCGCGATGACGGGATGCGCGAGAAGATGATCGCGGTCAACCGCGTGACCAAGGTCGTCAAGGGCGGACGGATTCTCGCGTTCGCGGCCCTGACGGTGGTCGGCGACGGCGACGGGCGGGTCGGGATGGGCAAGGGCAAGGCGCGGGAAGTGCCGGTTGCCGTGCAGAAGGCGATGGAGCGCGCACGCCGCGGCATGAATCGCGTCCCCCTCCGGAAGGGCACCTTGCACCACACCGTCGAGGCTCGCCACGGCGCCTCGCGGGTGATGCTGGCGCCGGCGCCCGAAGGTACCGGCGTGATCGCAGGTGGCCCGCTGCGCGCGATCTTCGACGTGATGGGCGTGCACAACGTCGTCGCGAAGGCGCATGGTTCGACCAATCCGTACAACATGGTCCGGGCGACCCTCAAGGCGCTCGACAAGTTGCGTACTCCCGCCGAAATTGCGGCCAAGCGCGGCAAGACGGTGGAAGAGATTCTGGGCTGAGGGCGGCGATGACGGAAAAAGCGGACGGCAAGACGGTCAAGGTGACGCTGGTGCGCAGCGTTGCCGGAACCAAGACGGACCACCGCGCCACGGTGCGCGGCCTTGGTCTCGGGCGCCTGAACAGCTCGCGCGTGCTCGAAGACACGCCCGCGGTTCGGGGCATGATCAACAAGGTTTCCTACCTGGTCAAGGTGGGTTGAGGAACGCTCATGCGCTTGAATTCCATCAAACCGGCGGCCGGCTCCAAGAAGGTTCGGCATCGCGTCGGGCGGGGCATCGGCAGCGGCTGGGGAAAGACCGCGGGCCGCGGTCACAAGGGTCAGAAGTCCCGTGCGGGCGGATTCCATAAGGTCGGCTTCGAGGGCGGCCAGATGCCGCTGCACCGGCGTCTTCCCAAGCGCGGCTTCACGTCGCTGCAGCGCCGGTACATCGAGACCATCCGTCTGACCGTCATCCAGGGCCTGGATGCGCAGGAAATCGACCTGCTGACGCTGAAGAGCGCCGGTATCGTGTCGGTTCTGGCGCAGGGTGCGCGGATCGTCAACACCGGAACCATCGACCGTGCGGTGAAGGTCCGCGGCCTTGGCGTGAGCGCCGGCGCCCGTGCGGCCATCGAGGCGGCTGGCGGCTCGGTCGAGCCGGTCGGCGCGGCCTGACGGCGGCACCAGAGAAAGGCGGATTCGTGAACCGACCCGGGAATGCAGCGGTCAGCGGGGGAAAATATGCCGATCTACAGCGTCGGCTGGTATTTCTCCTGCTCGCGCTCGTCGTGTACCGGATCGGCACGCACATCCCGGTCCCGCTGATCGATCCGGACCAGTTCCGGCGTGCCTTCCAGTCGCAGCAGGGCGGGATTCTCGGCCTGATGAACATGTTCTCGGGCGGCGCGCTGGCGCGGTTCTCGATCTTCTCGATCGGGATCATGCCGTACATCTCGGCGTCGATCATTCTGCAGATGCTTGCCTACGTCATGCCTTCCCTCGAGGCGTTGCGCAAGGAAGGCGAGTCGGGCCGGCGCAAGATCACGCAGTACACGCGCTACGCCACGGTCGGTCTCGCCGCCGTGCAGTCCTATATGGCGATCGTCGCGATCGGGTCGGTGCCGCATCTGGTCATCGTTCCCGGTTTCCTGTTCCGGTTTCTCGGCACGGTGTCGCTGGTGACGGGCAGCATGTTCCTGATGTGGCTGGGCGAGCAGATCACCGAGCGCGGCCTGGGCAACGGCATCTCGATCATCATTTTTTCGGGCATCGTCGCGGGGCTGCCGGGGGCGATCGGCCGCCTGTTCGAACTCGTTTCCAGCGGCGCGCTCGGTTATCTCTCGTTCTTTGCCATCGCCGCGCTGATCGTCGTCGTGACCGGGTTCGTGGTCTACGTCGAACGGGGTCAGCGGCGGATTCTCGTCAACTACGCCAAGCGGCAGGTCGGGAACCGGGTCTACGGCGGCCAGAGCTCCTATCTGCCCCTCAAGCTCAACATGTCCGGGGTGATCCCGCCGATCTTCGCATCGTCGATCGTGTTGTTTCCGGCGACGATCGCTGGGTGGTTTTCGGCGGGACACGGGATGCGCTGGATTCGCGACCTGGCTGCGACGCTGCAGCACGGCCAGCCCCTGTACCTGATTCTGTACGCGTCCCTGATCGTGTTCTTCTGCTTCTTCTACACCGCGTTGGTGTTCAATACGAAGGAGCAGGCGGACAACCTCAAGAAGAGCGGCGCCTTCGTGCCCGGCATCCGCCCTGGCGACCAGACGGCCCGTTTCATCGACAAGATTCTGCTGCGCCTCACGCTGGCGGGAGCCATCTACATCACCCTGGTGTGTCTGGTGCCGGAATTTCTGTATCTGCGCTGGAGCGTGCCGTTCTACTTCGGCGGCACCTCGCTGCTCATCGTGGTGGTGGTGACGATGGACTTCATGGCCCAGGTGCAGGCGTATTTGATGACGCACCAATATGATTCGCTGCTCAAGAAGGCGAATTTCCGAGGTGCGCCCGGGTTGATGCGGTGAAGGTATGGCGCGCGACGACGTGATCCAGATGCAGGGGGAGATTCTCGAAAATCTTCCCAATGCCACGTTCCGCGTGAAGCTCGAGAACAACCATGTAGTTCTGGGGCACATTTCCGGCAAGATGCGGATGCATTACATCCGCATTCTTCCGGGTGACAAGGTGACGGTGGAATTGACGCCGTACGACCTTTCGCGGGCAAGGATCGTCTTTCGGGCGAAATAGACACGCCGGAGCGTCCCGTTCGGGACGCGTGCCGGGGGTGAGGGAACAGGAGTACGACATGAAAGTCATGGCATCGGTAAAGAAGATGTGCCGCAAGTGCAAGGTGATCCGCCGCAAGCGCGTGGTGCGGGTGATCTGCTCGGACCCGCGCCACAAGCAGCGTCAGGGCTAAGAATGGAATCCTTCGGGACTTTGAGAAAGTGAACTAAGCAATGGCACGGATAGCCGGAATCAATATTCCCCCGCATCAGCATGCCGAGATCGGCCTGACGGCGATCTACGGCATCGGGCGCGCGCGGGCGCGCGCCATCCTGGATGCCGTGAAAGTTCCGTATGACCGGAAGGTCAAGGAGCTGACCGATGCGGAAGTCGAACGTATCCGGGAAGCGGTCGGCCGCTTCACCGTCGAAGGCGATCTTCGCCGCGAAATCCAGCTCTCGATCAAGCGGTTGATCGACCTTGGCTGCTATCGCGGCATGCGGCACCGCCGCGGCCTGCCGGTGCGGGGCCAGCGTACCCGTACCAACGCCCGTACCCGCAAGGGTCCGCGCAAGGCCGGCGTCGCACTCAAGAAAGGATCCTAAGCATGGCAACGCGTAATCCGAGCCAGCAGCAGGCCGCGCAACGCGCGCGGAAGAAGGTCAAGAAGAACATCGCCGAGGGTATCGCCCACGTGCATGCGTCCTTCAACAACACCATCATCACGATCACCGATCGCCAGGGCAACGCCCTTTCCTGGGCAACCAGCGGCGGGGCGGGATTCAAGGGTTCGCGCAAGTCGACTCCGTTCGCGGCGCAGGTTGCTGCCGAGACGGCCGGCCGCGCGGCGCTCGAATGCGGCGTGAAGAACCTCGAGGTGCGGATCAAGGGCCCCGGCCCCGGACGCGAATCCTCGGTTCGCGCGCTCAATGCTTGCGGGTTTCGCATCACGTCCATCCAGGACATCACGCCCGTTCCGCACAACGGCTGCCGCGCGCCCAAGCGCCGGCGCGTCTGAGAAGGCGGAGCCGACTGGTGGAATACGGAACCGATAACCTGATCGCCGCGGCATGTGCCGGCGATCTTTGCTGAGCAGGAAGAGAACATGGCTCGCTACACGGGAGCAAAACTCAAGCTATCGCGCCGGGAAGGCACCGACCTGTTTCTGAAGAGCGCACGTCGCGCGCTCGACACGAAGTGCAAGGCCGACAGCAAGCCCGGGCAGCATGGCCGGACGTCGGGTGCTCGACTGTCGGACTACGGTACCCAGCTTCGCGAGAAGCAGAAGGTCAAGCGCACCTACGGCGTGCTGGAGCGGCAGTTCCGCCGCTATTTCGCCGAGGCCGAGCGCCGCAAGGGCAACACGGGTGAGAACCTGATCGCCCTGCTCGAGTCGCGCCTGGACAACGTCGTCTACCGCATGGGCTTCGGCTCGACCCGCGCCGAGGCCCGGCAGCTGGTCTCGCATTGCGCGGTCGAAGTCAACGGCAAGGTGACGAACATCTCGTCGATGCTGCTGCGTGCCGGCGATCAGATCACGATCCGCGAACGGTCCCGCAAGCAGACGCGCATCCAGGACGCCCTCGGTCTCGCCGCCCAGAGCGGATTCCCGTCCTGGGTCGAAGTCGACGCGCAGAAGATGACCGGAAAGTTCAAGGCGGTTCCGGATCGCGGCGACGTCGCGCAGGACATCAACGAGTCGCTGGTCGTCGAGTTGTATTCCCGGTAATGCAGGGGCGGCGCCGGCGTGAAGCGGGAGCCGGCGCTGCATCGTGCGATGCAGCCCGATTCCCGCGACCATCCACCAGCCTTATCGGTGTAACGAGCCGAGGGTATTGAAAGGGATTGTGTCAGCATGAATGCCACAGGATTGTTGAAGCCGCGCTCCATCGAAGTCGAATCGATGGGGCCCAACGCCGCCGTCGTGACGATGGAGCCGTTCGAGCGCGGATATGGCCATACGCTGGGAAATGCGCTCCGGCGCATCATCCTGTCGTCGATGGTCGGCTATGCCCCTACCGAAGTGCAGATCGAGGGCGTCGTACATGAGTACTCGACCATCGACGGTGTGCGCGAGGACGTCGTCGACATCCTGCTCAACCTCAAGGGCATCGTGTTCAAGCTGCACAACCGCGACGAGGTGACCCTGAACCTCCGCAAGGAAGGCGAAGGGACGGTTACGGCGGGCGACATCGAACTGCCCCACGACGTCGAGGTGATCAACCCCGACCACGTGATCGCGCACCTTTCGGCCGCCGGCAAGCTTGCCATGCAGGTCAAGGTGGAAAAGGGCCGCGGCTACGTTCCCGGGAACGTCCGGGCATTCCGCGACGACCATTCCGCGACCATCGGCCGGATCGTTCTGGACGCATCGTTCTCGCCCGTTCGCCGGGTGAGCTACACCGTCGAGAGCGCGCGGGTCGAGCAGCGTACCGACCTGGACAAACTCGTGATGACGATCGAAACCAACGGCGCGATCGCGCCCGAGGAGACGGTTCGGCAATCCGCGCGCATCCTGGTCGAGCAGCTTTCGGTCTTCGCGGCGCTGGAAGGCGTCGGCGAACCGGCCCACGCGCAGCGTGCGAAGGTCGACGTCGACCCGATGCTGCTCCGCCCGGTCGACGATCTGGAGCTGACCGTGCGTTCGGCGAACTGCCTCAAGGCGGAGAACATCTATTACATCGGCGACCTGATCCAGCGTACCGAGAACGAGCTGCTCAAGACCCCGAACCTGGGCCGGAAGTCGCTCAACGAGATCAAGGAAGTGCTCGCGACGCGAGGCCTCACCCTCGGCATGAAGCTGGAGAACTGGCCGCCGGTCGGGCTCGAGAAGTAAACAACTGTCAGAAAAGAGAAGGAAATCCCATGCGCCACGGACACGGACTGCGAAAACTCAATCGCACCAGCAGCCACCGCTTGGCAATGCTGCGCAACATGTCCAACTCGCTGTTGCGTCACGAGGCCATCAAGACGACGCTTCCCAAGGCCAAGGAATTGCGCCGCGTCGTGGAACCGCTGATCACGCTTGCGAAGGAGCCGACGGTGGCCAACCGCCGCCTGGCGTTCGACCGCCTGCGCGACCGCGAGATGGTCGTCAAGCTGTTCGGCGAGCTCGGCCCCCGGTACAAGACCCGGCCGGGCGGTTATCTTCGCATTCTCAAGTTCGGGTTCCGCAACGGCGACAATGCGCCGATGGCGTACGTCGAACTGGTCGACCGGCCTGCGCCGGCCGAGGCGGCGGAAGGCACCCCGCAGCAGTAAGGTCCCACACCCGCTGCCGCAACGCGGCGGCGGGTGGTGCGGCTCCCCGGGGGAGTTCGGACATTCCGCTCGCCCCCCCCCGCCGCTCTCGGTGGAGGCCGGACGCATTGGCCCCGATACCGCGGCAATCTTCGTTGCCACCGCTCGGCGTCACGGGTTTGTAATCGCGCCGCCATATAGTCCCGCCCGATGCAAGGGCGCAGCGGTCATTTCCCAATCGACGAGCAGCGATCCGGCGGCAGCCAACGCCGCTATCGCGCGATTTTTCTCTCGGACATTCACCTCGGTACGCCTGGGTGCAAGGCCGAGCACCTTCTCGACTTCCTGCGTCACAACGAGTCGGATCGGATCTACCTGGTCGGCGACATCATCGACGGCTGGGCGCTGCGGTCGCGCTTCCATTGGCCGCAGGCGCATAACGACGTCGTGCAGAAAATCCTGCGCAAGGCCCGGAAGGGCACCTCCGTCGTCTACATCCCCGGCAACCACGACGAGGTCGCGCGCCAGTTCTGCGGCCTGAAGTTCGGCGAGGTCTCGATCTGCGCCGAAGCCGAACACCGGCTCCTCGATGGCCGGACGCTCTGGGTAACGCATGGCGACGTCGCCGACGGCGTGATTCGCCACGCAAAATGGCTGGCTCACGTCGGCGACGCCCTCTACGACTGGCTGCTGTGGCTCAACCGCCATTTCAACAACCTGCGGGCGCGCCTGGGCTTCGGGTACTGGTCTCTTTCGCAATTCCTGAAATACAAGGTCAAGAATGCGGTGAGCTTCATCAGCGATTTCGAGCATGTCCTGATTCGCGAAGCCCGCAAGCGGGGATACGACGGCGTGGTCTGCGGCCACATCCACCATGCCCAGATCCGGGAGGTCGACGGGGCGCTCTACGTCAACGACGGCGACTGGGTCGAGAGCCTGACTGCGCTCGTCGAGACGCTGGATGGGCGCCTGGAGATCGTCGAGTGGAAGGAGATCCTGGTGCCCAATCCCCCCTCCCCGCACTGGAGTCGGGACGACGAGACGGACGAGCCGGAGGTTTCCGTGGCGGTGATGGAGGCGTACAACCCATGAAGTTCGTGACGGTGACCGACGCCTGGCACCCCCAGGTCAACGGCGTGGTGCGAACGATCGAAGCGACGAACCGCGAGCTGCTGCGGGCGGGGCATGTCGCCGAAGTGATCGCTCCCTCCGATTTCCGGACGATTCCCTGCCCCGGGTATCCGGAAATCCGCCTTGCCGTACTGCCCTATCGAACGTTATTGCGCGCGCTCCGGCGCGCCAGCCCGGACGCGGTGCACATCGCCACCGAAGGCCCGCTCGGCGTCGCGGCGCGCCGGGTATGCCTGCGCCATCGGATTCCCTTCACGACCGCGTACCACACCCGGTTTCCGCAATATCTGAAGGCGATGTACGGCATCCCGGAGCGGTGGGTGTACCGCTTTCTCCGCTGGTTCCATGGGCCCGCCCGCCATCTCCTGACCCCCACTCCGCACGTCGAACGCGAGCTGGCAGACTGGGGCATGACCAACGTCGCGCGCTGGACGCGCGGCGTTGACCTCGACGTGTTCCGTCCGTCGGATGTCCCGTTCCCGGGCGTGCACGGCCTGCCGGGCCCGCGGTTCCTCTACGTCGGCCGGGTGTCCGTGGAGAAGAACATCGACGCCTTCCTGGAACTGGATCTGCCGGGGACGCGGATCGTTGCCGGCGTGGGACCGGAACTCGACCTGCTCAAGCGCCGGTACCCCGATGTCTGCTTCGTCGGCGTGCTTCCGCGCGAGGAACTGGCACAGCTCTACTCCAGCGTCGACGCCTTCGTGTTCCCGAGCCGGACCGACACGTTCGGCCTGGTCATGCTCGAGGCCCTTGCCTGCGGGACGCCGGTCGCCGCATATCCGGTGCAGGGTCCGCTCGACGTCGTGGGCGGTTCGAACGTCGCCGTGCTCGATGAGGATTTGCGCAAGGCGGCGCTGGCGGCGTCGCGGATCGAGCGCAGCGCCTGCCGGGCGTACGCAGAGCGGTTTTCGTGGGCAGCGGCTACGGAACAGTTCATCCGTCTGCATTCGCCCGAGCCTGCCCCGAGCGTGCGCGACGACGGCCTTCCGTCCGACCGGGTCGCCTGCGAAGGCGGAAACGGTTGAGGAAACGCGGACGCGAAAGGGGCTCGGCCTGGCCGATGCGGACCGGCTATGCCGTTTCCCGCAGCCAGCGGGCCGCCTGCAGGGCGAAGTAGGTGAGGATGCCGTCCGCGCCGGCGCGCTTGAAGCCGAGCAGGGACTCCAGCACAACCGCGCGCTCGTTGAGCCAACCGTTCGCCGCCGCGGCCTTGAGCATGGCGTATTCGCCGCTCACCTGATAGGCGAAGGTCGGCACGCCGAACGTGTCCTTGACGCGCCGGACGATGTCCAGATAGGGCATGCCGGGCTTGACCATGACCATGTCCGCACCCTCCTGCAGATCGAGGGAGACCTCCCGCAGCGCTTCGTCGCTGTTGCCGGGATCCATCTGATAGACGGCCTTGTTGGACTTGCCGAGGTTGGCGCTCGAGCCCACGGCGTCGCGAAACGGCCCATAGAAGGCGCTGGCGTATTTCGCGGCATACGCCATGATGCGGGTGTGGATGCAGCCGGCGTCCTCGAGCACCGACCGGATCACGCCGATCCGTCCGTCCATCATGTCGCTCGGCGCGACGATGTCCGCGCCGGCCTGCGCATGCACCAGGGCCTGCCCCTTGAGCACTTCGACGGTCTCGTCATTGAGGACGTAGCCGGTGTCGTCGATCAGACCGTCCTGTCCGTGGGTGGTGTAGGGATCGAGGGCGACGTCGGTCAGGATGCCGAGTTCCGGGAACCGGTCCTTGAGGGCCCGTACCGCGCGCGGCATCAGGCCGCCGGGGTTGAGCGCCTCGCGCCCGTCGGGCGTCTTCTGTTCGGCGCCGATGACCGGGAAGAGCGCCAGAACCGGAACGCCCAGGCGCAGGCACTCTTCGGCCGCAGCGAACAGGGGCGAAAAACCCAATCGCTCGACCCCGGGCATCGAGGCAACCGCCTCCGTCCGGTCCGGATGGTCGTGCACGAACACCGGATAGATCAGGTCATCCGGATGCACCCGGTTTTCGCGCATCATGCGCCGGGAAAAGTCGTCGTGCCGCATACGGCGCATGCGTACGGTGGGGAAAGCGCCGAGTCCGGCAGAAGCGTTTTTCATTCCTGATCTCCGGGTTCCGCCTCATCAACGCTGCCCAGCATTTCCGCGGCGGTTTCGCGCAATTCGTCCAGCCCCGTGCGGTCGAGCGCGGAGAACAATTGTACGGAAACCGGTAGCGGCAACTCCTCGGCGCGGTGTTCCGCCTGACCCAGGACCGCCCTGCGTTGCATCGTGCCGATCTGGTCCGCCTTGGTGAGCAACATATGCAGCCGGAACCCGTCGAGGTCATCCCGGCCACAGACCCATGCGATCAGCGCCTCATCGGCCGGCAACAGCGGCCGGCGGGCGTCCATGACCAGCACCACCCCCCGCAACATCCGCCTGCCGTGCAGATAGCCTCCTACGAGCCCATCCCAGCGCGCGCGGGTGGCGTCATCGGTCTTGGCGAACCCGTATCCCGGGAGGTCGACCAGATACCCGCACGGCTTCCGCTGTGCGAGCGGAGCGTCGTCGAGCACCGTAAAGAAGTTGAGCATCTGCGTCCGCCCGGGAGTCTTCGACGCGAAGGCGAGACGCCGCTGCTGGGTCAGGATGTTGATCGCCGAGGATTTGCCGGCATTGGAGCGGCCGACGAACGCCAGCTCGGGCAGCATCGCGAGCGGTGCGGATGAGAGTCCTTCCAGTTCCGCCACCGATGTGGCGAACGTGGCGGTTTCAAAGCGAGGGGAATTGTTCACGGGGGGTATGGGTGAATACTACTTTCCGGTAACGGCGCAAGGCGCCGCAACCTCGTTAATATGGCAGCCAGAATGCGGAGTTTGCCGCAAACCGCGAGGGCACATCGATGAAATCCATGAAATTCCAAAAAATCCCGGCGAGCGCTTGCGCGGCGGTCCGCGCGGCGGTTCCATGCCTCGTGTTCGCAGTGGGCGCAGCCATCGCCCCGGCGGCCAGCGCCCAGGGCGGCGCAGCGAATCCCGCCGTCGATCCGCAAGCCGGCAAACAACTCGTGGACCAGGTCTGCAGCGGTTGCCACGGAGCCGGCGGCAATTCCACCGTGCCGAACATTCCCAAGATCGCAGGCCAGCACAGCGACTATCTCATCAAGCAGCTTGTGGACTTCGCCAAGCCGGCCGAAGACAAGAGTTCGCGCAGCAACGCCATTATGAGCGGAATCGCCTCGTCGCTCACGCCGGCAGACCGGCGCAATGTCGCCGCGTGGCTTTCGGCGCAGAAAATGAGCCCCGGCGCGCCGGCGGCCGACAAGGCGGAGTGGGAGATCGGACAGCGTCTCTTCCGCACGGGAAGTCCCCGGGAGGCCGTGCCGGCGTGTGCCGGGTGTCACGGGCCGAACGGCGACGGCCTGCCGGCCCGGTATCCGAAGCTCGCCGGCCAGAATGCCGACTACATCGACGCACAGCTGCGCGCATTCCGGGATGGAACCCGGCACAACAACGAGGCGATGCAGCAGATCGCGTTCCGTTTGTCGGATCCCAACATCAAGGCGCTGGTGACCTACATTTCCAGCCTGCACTCGCAGTAACCTTCGGAGTGCATCGGAGGCCGGCTTCGCGGCTTTCGGACCTCCGCAATCGCGTCTTCGTGAGGAGAGCATGTCGCAGCTTTTTGCGCCGATCCGCCTGCGTTCCATCGCCGTACCCAACCGCATCGGCATGTCTCCGATGTGCCAGTATTCCGCGCAGGACGGGCTCCCCCAGGATTGGCACTTCGCCCACTATGGTGCCCGCGCGATCGGAGGCGTAGGCCTGATCGTGTTCGAGGCGACCGCGGTTGCCCCGGAGGGGCGCATCAGTCCGGGCGATCTCGGACTCTGGGAAGAACGGCAGGTCGCTCCGCTTGCCGGGATCGTGCGGTTCGTCCGTGCCCAGGGCGCGGTGCCGACGATTCAGCTCGCGCATGCCGGGCGCAAGGGAAGCATCGGGCGCGGCTGGGAGGCGCAGCGCGTGCTGACCACGGCGGAGGGGGGATGGCCGGTGGTTGCGCCGTCCGCGATGCCATTCAACGATGTGTACGCGATGCCGCGGGCGCTCGATCGCGCGGACATCCGGCGCGTGGTCGCGCAGTTTGCCGCCGCGGCCGGCCGCGCGCGCGAGGCGGGGTTCCAGGCCGTCGAGGTGCATGCGGCGCACGGCTATCTGCTGCACCAGTTTCTGTCGCCGCTTGCGAACCGGCGTGACGATGAGTACGGCGGATCGTTCGACAATCGCGCGCGCCTGCTGTGCGAGGTCGTCGCGGCCGTGCGTGGCGTATGGCCGGAGGACCTTCCGGTTCTGGTGCGCCTGTCGGCAACGGATTGGGTCGAAGGCGGTTGGTCGGCGGACGACACCGTTGCGCTCTCCGCCAGGCTCAAGGACCTCGGCGTCGATCTGATCGACGTTTCGTCGGCTGGCTTGCTGCCATCGGTCCCCGTTCCGGCGGGACCGGGATACCAGACGGAATTTGCTGCCCGGGTGCGTCGCGAGGCGGGCATTGCCGTTGCCGCGGTCGGGGCGATCACGGCACCGGCGCAGGCCGATCACATCATTCGTACGGGACAGGCCGACATGACGTTTCTCGGCCGCGAACTGCTGCGCGATCCGCATTGGCCGCTGTCGGCAGCGCGAGCGCTGGGCGTTGCGGCACCATGGCCGAACGCCTATCTTCGCGCCGCGCCCGCGGGAGCGCCTGGCCGGTAGCGTGCCGTACCGGGCCAACCCGGTCCCCGTCGGGGCGCCGGGTTGGCGCCCTGCATCGAGGCACACACCGGGGAACGATGTCGGTGTGCTGTACCCGGTTTACTTGGCCGCCCAGTTGTCGACCCACTCGATCCAGCGATCGATGATGCCGAGGCGCAGCAGCACGAAGAACAGGATGATGCCAATGACGAAGCCACCCAATGTGGCCTGTGGAATACCCATTGCGGACTCTCCTGCGGAATTGCGAAACCCGACGGATTCCGATGCCATGATCGGAAGGCTATGTCGTTTCGCAGCCGGAGATTTGGGCTAGATCAAACGAACACCAACCACGGCCGCTTGCCACGGCGTGCTTCGCATTGCGATCACTCGGGCACCACGGATTCCAGTGCGATCAGATCGTCGATCGTTTCGCGTCTGCGTACGAGATGCATTTGCGTTCCGTCGATGAGCACCTCTGCGGGCCGACCACGACTGTTGTAATTGCTTGCCATGCTCATGCCGTATGCGCCTGCGGAAAGCACGGCAAGCAAATCCCCTTCTTCGATGCACAGCGCGCGCTCGCGCGCGAGCCAGTCGCCGCTTTCACACACCGGTCCGACGACGTCGAAGGTCTTTGGCATGCCGGGGCGCGGACGTACCGCACGCACATCCATCCAGGCGTCGTACAACGTGGGCCGGATGAGGTCGTTCATCGCCGCATCGACAATGGCAAAGTTTTTTTCCGCCCCCGGCTTGCAGTGCAGGACCCGGGTAAGCAGGGCGCCGGCGTTGCCGACGATGGAGCGGCCAGGTTCGAGCAGAAAGAATTTGTCGCCGTGGCCGCGACGGTCGGCGCAGGACAGGATGGCCGCCACCCAGGCTTCGATCTCCGGCGGATCCTCATCGCGATAGGCGATGCCCAGACCGCCGCCGAAATCGAGGTGGGGGATCGGGATCCCATCGTGTTCGATCCGATCGACGAGGTCGAAGACCCGGTTGGCCGCGTCGAGCATGGGGGCGATCGAGGTCAACTGCGAGCCGATATGACAGTCGACGCCGACGACCTCCAGTCCCGCCATGCCCGCCGCACGTTGGTAGAGGGCTGGCGCATCGCCGATCGGAATGCCGAACTTGTTGGATTTCAATCCGGTGGAAATGTAGGGATGGGTCTGCGGGTCGACATCGGGGTTGACGCGCAGCGACACCGGTGCGCGGCGCCCCAGGCGCTGCGCGATCGCATCGACCAGATGCAACTCCGCTTCCGACTCGACGTTGAAACATGCGATCCCGGCGGCCAGCGCATCCGCGATTTCGTCGGCGCGCTTGCCGACGCCGGAAAACACCACGCGCGACGCCGGGGCACCCGCGGCAAGAACGCGCGCCAGTTCGCCCCCGGAAACGATGTCGAAACCCGCGCCGGCGCGCGCGAGAAGGTGGAGGATCCCCAGATTGGAGTTCGCCTTCACGGCATAGCAAACGAGACCCCGCCGCCCCGCAAGGGCATCGGCGTAGCGCAGGAACGGATCGAGCACCGCTTGCCGGGAGTAGACGTAGGTCGGCGTGCCGTAGCGTTGCGCAACGGATTCCAGCGCCACGCCTTCGCAGTGCAGCTGGTTGTCGATCAGCGGGAATGCCGCGTCGGGTGCAGTGGTCATGGCTGGCTCGGCGGCGCCGGGCTTGTCGCCGGCGTCCGGGTCGTATCGGTCTGGGCGTCGGGCGCTGCCGACGGGGTCGGCGCCGGCCCGCTCGCGCTCGTCGTCGCGGGCTTTTCCGGCGCCGCGCTGGCCGGCGGTGGGGTGTGTACCGGCCAAGGGGTATTCTCGGGGTATCCGCGCAGCGTGAGCGGGCCGGTCTGCCCGCAGGCGGCCAGCATCAGCACCGAAGACAGTGCGGCGCAGACTGCGGGAACCGACAGCGGGAGATGTCGCGCGCGGAAACGGAAAATCATTTGGGAAATCTACCATGAGCGAAACGCAATTCCTGCATCGCGTCGAGGAGACGCTGGTGCGGATCGAGGCCGCACTCGATGAAGCCGGCGTCGACGCCGATTGTTCCCGGTCCGGACATGTCCTGACGATCGAACTGGAAAATGGCGCGCAGATCGTCGTCAACGCACAGGCGCCGACGCGTCAGATCTGGGTGGCCTCGCGCAGCAGCGGAGCGATGCATTTCGATGCCGACGCCGATCGCTGGATCGATCGGCGCAGTGGCGCGGAGCTGTTCGAAAGCCTGTCGCGGGTGGTGACGGCCTTGCGGGGGGCGGAAACGCATCTCCTCGGGTGATCGCGCCGTCTGGTCTTTCGCCGGTTCCTAGCGGGTTTCCGTCGGGAACAGCAGGCGATTGATCAGGTCGTTGTCGACCGTCTCCTCGAACAGCGTCCGGATCAGCAGTTCGCCGCCGAGGAGTTGCGGCGCGAACACCATGTCGGGCTGCGTCCGGCGGATCTTCTCCAGGTTGCGCGGGTCATTGACCACCGCGATCGTCCGCACCTGCGGGGCGATCTCCTTCACCGCCAGCACGGCAAAGGCGTTCTCCGCATCGTCGTCGCGCAGGATCAGCACCATGCGCGCGGCCGGCACGCCGGCGGCGTGCAGGAGATCGCTGTCGCTGGCCGCATCACCGATCAGCACGTCGGTTCCCCCCGGGTATGGCAGCTCCTGCCCGGTCGGGACCACCACCGTGATGGGTACGTCGCGCTCCTGCAGGCGGCGGAAGATGTTGAAGGCCAGCGTTGAACGGCCGATGATGACGAAGTGGTTCTTGCGGGACACCTTGGCGATCCTCCCTTGCACGATGCGCTTGACACTGCCGCCGACCAGCGGCCCGATGACCACGCCGAGGGTGGTGGCGAAGACGGTGATGCCCAGAACGATCAACGATACCGTGAACAGCCTGGCACCGTCGGTATGGGGAACGATATCCCCATAGCCCACCGTGGACATGGTGACGACCGCGTAATAGACGGCGGTGACCGGATCCTGGATCGGCGGCCGGAATCCGGCGCCAAGCCATAGGGCGCCGAGCACGCCGTACGTCATCACGCTGCCGGCGCCGAGCAGGGCGAACAGTGCTCCGGTCGTCAGGCTGCTGCGGTCGAAGCGCCGCCAGTAGAGCAGCAGCAGCAGGGTCTGTGCGATCGTGATCGTCAACAGGAAGTCGAGATGCCGATGGTGATTCAGCGCCGCTGCGCCGAGGGTGAAGGCGAGCAGGAGGAACGAGATCAACCAGGCAAGGCGCGCCCGCAGGGCCAGGCCGGCCGACATCACGATCAGCCCGAGGGCGGCGAATACCGGGGGGAGGACGAGGAGGTCGGCGATCCGTACGAGTCCCTTGGCTTGCTCCGCGTCCCGTAGCAGGGCGTGGAGCTGGGCCGAGTAGGGCCGCAGGAGCACCGCGCCGAGCGCGCAGTTGAACAGGGCGAGGACGATCGGAAGGCCGGCACGGACCCACCATCGGTGGACCGGCGCCACGATCGCGAGCACGGTCTCCCAGCGCACCCCGGCGGACGCGAATGCCGCCTCGATCCGGTTCCGGATCTTCAGTGCCGCTCGTATTGCAACCATTGCGACATGGCCGGGTTGGCCCCGGTCATCGCGGGGACGGAGCCCGGCGCCGGAGACGAGTCGTCGACGCCGATGCTGGCGATGCCGCCGTTGCCGGGTTGAAATTCCTGCAGGTAGACATCGCCGTTGACCTGGACCACGCCCGGCGGCATCGGACGCACGGTTTCCGGCACCCCCTTCAGCATCCCGGCCATGTAGTCGATCCAGATCGGCAGGGCGAGGTCGCCGCCCGTTTCGTGCGCGCCGAGCGGCTTCGGTTGATCGAAGCCCACCCAGGACACGGCCACCGTGCCGCCGCCGTAGCCCGAGAACCACGCGTCATGCGACAGGTTCGTGGTCCCGGTTTTTCCGGCGATGTCGTCGCGATGGAGCACCGACGCGCGCTTGGCGGTGCCGTACCGCGTGACGTCCTGCAGCAGGCTGTTCATCACGTAGTCGGTTCGGGCGTCGTACACCCGCGGCGCATTCTGTTCCGCGAGTTCCGGATGCGCCTGCATGAGGACGTGGCCGGTTCCGTCGGTGACCCGCTGGATGAGGTAGGGATGCACGGCGTATCCGCCGTTGGCGATGATCGCGTACGCGCCCAGCTCCTGCCAGGGCGTGACCGCCCCGGCCCCGAGCGCCATGGTCAGGTACGCGGGGTTTCTGCCGGGGTCGAAGCCGAAGCGCTCGATGTACTTCTGGGCGTAATCCGGGCCGATGGCCTGCAGCACACGGATCGACACGAGGTTGCGCGATTCCGCCAGTCCTTCCCGCAACGTCATCGGTCCCTTGAAATCGGGCTCGTAGTCTTTGGGTTGCCACGGCGTGCTGCCGGTTTCCGCTGCCGGGATGATGAGCGGCGCATCGTTGACGAGGGTCGTGGTCATCACGCCCTTTTCGATCGCGGCGGAAAAGAGGAACGGCTTGATGCTGGAACCCGGTTGCCGCCAGGCCTGCGTCACATGATCGAACTTGTTCAGCCGAAAATCGAAGCCGCCGACGAGCGCGCGCACCGCGCCGCTCCGGGCATCGGCGGCGACGAATGCCGCCTGCACCGCCGGCAGCTGCGTGATCGTCCAGTCGTCGTTGGCGCCGCGGGCGAGCCGGATGATCGAACCCGGCGTGATCCGGTGCGCGCGCGGCGCATGGCGCCGGAGCGCCGCGGCCACGAACTTCAGGCCGCCGCCCCGGATCTCGACGGTCGAGCCGTCGGCTAGGCGGGCGCGCACGGCGCGCGGCCCGGCGGCGAGCACCACGGCGGCCGGAAAGCCGGGAACCTCGGGCGCCGCGGCGAGGGCCGCGGCGATGTACCGCTTGCGCGCCTTGTCGTCGGCTGGGGCGTCGAGGTCGACGTGGCGTTCCGGCCCGCGGTAGCCGCGCAGCCGGTCGTAGGCCAGCACCTGCCGGCGCAAGGCGGCATAGGCCAGTGCCTGGGCACGGCTGTCGATCGTCGTGATGACGTTCAACCCGTACTCGTAGGCGTCCTCGTGATAGACGTTGGCGACCATCTGCCGGACCAGTTCCGCCGCGTACTCTGCATGAACCCCCGCATGGACTCCGGAAGCGGTGGTATTGGCGAAGGCGGCTTCGCTACCGCGGACGGAGATCGGCTGTGCCATCGCGGCATCGTATGCCTTCCGGTCGATGTAGCCGTCCGCCAGCATGCGCCCGAGCACGTAGTGCTGGCGCGCGCGCGCGAATTTCGGATTGACCTGCGGATTGCCGGTGCTGGGCGCCTTGGGCAGTTCGGCAAGCATGGCGCACTCCGCCAGCGAAAGCTTCGACAGCGGCTTGCCGAAATACGTCTGCGCGGCGGCGGCGAATCCGTAGGCCCGCTGGCCGAGGTAGATCTGGTTGACGTAGATCTCGAGGATGCGGTCCTTGGACAGTTCCGATTCGATCTTGACCGCCATCGCGATTTCATAAATCTTGCGCAGGTACGTCCGCTCGGAACTCAGGAAGAAGTTGCGCGCCACCTGCATCGTGATCGTGCTGGCGCCCTGGACCCGATGGCCGGACACGATGTCCGCGACCATCGCCCGCAGGATGCCGGCCGCATCGAAGCCGCCATGCTGATAGAAATTCGTGTCTTCCGCCGCAAGAATGGCTTCCTTGAGCGGCTTCGGGACGTCGCGGAGGGCGACGAACCGGCGCCGCTCTTCGCCGAACTCGCCCAGCAGGACGCCGTCGGCGCTCCAGACGCGCAGCGGCAGCTTGGGCCGGTAATTGGTCAGCGCCTCGGTGGACGGGAGGCGGTGGTAGGCGAGTGCAAACAGCATCGCGCCGAGGAACGCCGCGCACGCGGCGCCGGCTCCGATGACGACGACGAGAAAGCCGATCAGGCGCATGCCGGCGCCGGGGGTCCGCCGCGATGGGCCGGGGGCAGGACCTGCAGGTCGATCCGATTTCACCGTGAATGCTTATTGACGATTAAAAAAAGCCGGACGCCGGCCTTTCGCCTGACGGCGAGGAGTGGTCGACGATTATAGGCGGGCGCCGATCATCGCTTGTGCAGGACAAAATTGCACCGCTTTTCGCGCCGGAGTACCGGAAACGTGCCACTCATCGACCGTTTGCAGGGCTTGGCTGCGGGAATTGCCCTTGCTACGATTTCGAGCGTCATCTTCAAAAAGGATGGTAACTTCCCGGATTGTAAGGAAAATGCCGGGCGGCGCTCCGAAGCAGGTCTCGGCGTGTCTATGACAATGCATTGAAATTCCAGAGGAAACCTGGCGGGCGCTTCGCCGACGCGGGTTTGCCGGTCTGAAGGGGAGCGCCGCTTTGGCCTTCGAATTGCCGTTTTTTTCGTCCAAGACGCCGCCGCTGATCGGGCTCGACGTCGGCTCGTCGAGCATCAAGCTCGTCGAGCTGGCGGATGCGGGGGATGGGGTGGTGCGCCTGGAGCGGTATGCCGTCGAGCCGATCCCGCGTGGCGCCGTCGTCGACGGCAATATCGACAAGATCGACGTGGTCGCCGACGCGGTGCGGCGCGCTTGGCGGCGGTCCGGCACGCGGATCAAGAACGTCGCCATGGCCCTCCCGACCTCGGCCGTCATCACCAAGCGCATCGCGCTTCCCGGCAACCTCCGGGAAGAAGAGATGGAGATGCAGGTCGAGAGCGAGGCAAACCAGTACATTCCGTTTGCCCTCGACGAGGTCAGCCTCGATTTCCAGGTGCTGGGGTCGATTCCCAACTCCCCGGAAGACGTCGAAGTGCTGATCGCCGCCTCGCGCAAGGAGAAGGTCGAGGACCGTCTGGCGGTGGTGCAGGCCGCCGGACTCAATCCGCTGGTGGTCGACGTCGAATCCTTCGCATCCCGGGCGGCGCTGGAGCGGTTGATCGGACAGCTTCCCAACCAGGGGGAGGGTCTGGTCATTGCCGTGTTCTACATCGGCGCCAACACCACCGGCGTGAGCGTCATGCTGGATGGCGAGGCGATCTACGAACGCGAGCAGCCGTTCGGCGGGCAGCAGCTCACCGGCGACATCTCTCGCGCGTATGGCATTCCGGCCGAAGAAGCCGAACAGAAAAAGCGCAGCGGCGACCTCCCCGCCAATTATGAGGACGAGGTCCTCAAGCCGTTCGTCGATTCGGCGACGACGGAGATCACGCGAGCCCTGCAGTTCTTCTTCACCTCGACGCCATACACGCGCGTGGATCAGATCATGCTGGCGGGCGGCTCTTCCGTGCTGGCGGGACTTCCCGAAGCGCTGATGGAGCGCGCCCAGGTGCCGACCTCGGTCATTTCGCCCTTCAAGGGGATGGAGCTGTCGCCGAACATCCGGGAGCGCCAACTGCGCCTCGATGCCCCGGCGCTGCTCACGCCCTGCGGATTGGCGATGCGGAGATTCGACAAGTGACCATCCGCATCAACCTGCTGCCGCATCGCGAGGAACGGCGGAAACGCCAGAAGAACCTTTTTTTCGCGATGACGGGCGTCAGCGCGCTGGCGGGGGCCGCGCTCGTGCTGTTCGGGTGGGTTGTGCTCGACGGCTACGTCAGCGCGCAGCGCAACCGCAACGAGATCATTTCCCGCGCCAATGCCCGCCTCGACATCCAGATCCACGAGATCGCATCGCTGCGTCGTGATCTCGCGTCCCTGCGGGCCCGGGAGAAGGCGGTCGAAGACCTGCAGTCGGGGCGCAATGAACCGGTATACCTGTTCGGCGAACTGACGCGGCTGACACCGGATGGAGTTTTCCTTCGGTCGATCGACGAGCACGGCAACCAGGTGCGGGTGGAGGGCTGGGCGGCGTCGAACGAACGCGTTTCGGAGTACCTGCGCAATCTGCAGGACAATGGACGCTTCGTGGAGCGCCCGCAGCTCATCGAGATCCGGGTTGCGGCCCAGGGGCCGAAAGGCATTCCCCGGCGCGTATTCGAGTTCTCGCTCGAATTTTTGATGAAAAAGCCCAGCCACTCCACCACCGGCACCACGCCGGCGGGCGCCGCGCCGACGCGTGCGGCGAAGGCGTGACGGGCGGACTGCGACACGGGCGACGACCATGGCGATCAAGATTCCCGTATCGGACATCACGGCCAAATTCCAGGGCCTTACGCTCGAGAACGTCGGCACCTGGCCGCTGCTCCCGCGCGCCACCCTGTGGGCGGCCCTGGTTCTGGTGTGTGCGTTGGTGGGCTATTTCGCGCTCTGGAGCGGGCAGTTGGCCCAGCTCGACCAGTTGCGCCAGCAGGAGGTTTCCCTCAAGGAGCAGTACCGCTACAAGCTCGCGCAGGCGATCAACCTCGATGACCTGCGGCGCCAGAAGGAGCAGGTCGGACAGTATGTCCTGATGCTCGAGAAGCAGTTGCCGAGCAAGGCGGAGATGGACGCACTGCTGTCCGACATCAACCAGGCGGGGATCGGTCGCGGATTGCAGTTCGAGTTGTTTCGCCCGGGACGGGTGGTGGTGCGCGACTACTACGCGGAGCTGCCGATCGCGATCCGTCTATCGGGACGCTATGACGATCTGGGCGCATTCGCGACCGACATCGCCGATCTTCCCCGCATCGTCACGCTCAACGACATCAAGTTGCGGACGAACAAGGACATGACGCTGACGCTCGATGCGACGGCGAAGACCTACCGGTATCTGGACGAAGAAGAGCTGGCGGCGCGCCGCCGTACGCGGATGAAGGGCAGGCGGAAATGAACGGGGTTGCGACAGGCGCCGTAGTCGTTCGCGGCTGGCGGTGGGGAATCGTCGCGGTTGTCGTGGCCGCGCTGGCTGCTTGCGGGCTTTCGGACGAAGCCGAGATCCGGCAGTGGATGGCCGACCAGCGGAAAACCATCCATCCGATGATGCAGAAGGTCGCGGAGCCCATCCCGTTCACACCGTACTCGTACGACCCGCATGGCCGGGTCGATCCGTTCAATCCGCAGAAGATCCTGATGACCATGACCCAGGACCGCATCCGCGGCGTGGCGAGCGGATTGCGGCCGGACCTGTCGCGCCGCCGTGAGCCGCTCGAGGCGTATGCGCTCGATCAGATCCGGATGGTGGGAATGATGCGGGAGGGCAACGACAACGTCGCTCTCCTGGAGGCGAACGGGACGGTGCATCTCGTCCATGTCGGGAACTACATCGGCCAGAACTTCGGCCGGATCACCCGCGTTTCGGAAACGGAAGTCGATTTGAGGGAACTGTACCAGGACGCCGCAGGCGAATGGGAGGAACGTCCTCAAAAGCTGGAGCTGCAAATGGCCAGCGCCCAAGGGAGCTAGTGATGACGGTTGCAAATCTGCGCGGTATTCCATCAAAAATTCGCAGCCTGCTGGCCTGCGGCATCGCGCTGTCGGTGGTGCTCGGCAGTGCCCAGGCCCAGGTTTCGGGCGGCGCCGCCGCGGAAGCCGCAGCCGGAAACAGCGTGCAGTCGGTCAGCGCCACGCGGACCGGCGCCGGGGTGTTCCTGACCATCCGCATGCAGAAGCCGGTCACCGCGGTTCCCCGGAACTTTTCGGTCATGCGACCGGCGCGGATCGCATTGGATCTGATGGGGGCGACCAACGGCCTCGGGCACAACGCCGTGACCATCGACCAGGGGAACCTGCGCTCGGTCGACGTGGTACAGGCCGAGGGGCGGACCCGCATCGTGCTGAACCTGGTCCGGTCGGTCGCATATACGGTTTCGGCGAACGGGAATACCGTGCTGGTTGCGCTGGGCAATGTCAACGAAACCGCGCCGACGTTCCCCGCAGCTCCCGTGGCCGCCTCGGGTACGCCGGCAGCCACGCCGTCCGGCGCGACCGCGGCCGTGGCCAAGGAGGCGCGCACCATCCGCGCACTGGACTTCCGGCGCGGGGCCAACGGCGAAGGCCGGGTGGTCGTCGATCTCAGCGATCCCAATACCGCGGTCGACATTCGCCAGAAGGGCAAGAATGTCGTCGTCGACTTCGACGGCACCGCGATTCCGGATTCGCTGCGCCGCCGCCTCGATGTGACCGATTTCGGCACGCCGGTCGCACGGGTGACCGCGAGCCAGAGCGGCGGCAATGCGCAGCTCGTCATCGAAGGGCGCGGATTGTGGGAGCAGGATGCGTACCAGAGCGACAACCAGTTTGTCGTCGAGTTGAAGCCGGTGCATCCGAACCCGACCCAGCTCTTCCCAGGGCAAGGCAAGGGGTATCACGGGCAGCGTCTTTCACTCAACTTTCAGAACGTCGATGTGCGCTCGCTGTTGCAGGTGATCGCCGATTTCACGAACCTGAACATCATCACCAGCGATTCGGTTCATGGCACCATCACCTTGCGCCTCAAGGACGTTCCCTGGGATCAGGCCCTGGACATCATCCTGCAGAGCAAGGGCCTGGGCATGCGCAAGAACGGCAACGTCATCCTGATCGCGCCGCGCGAGGAACTGGCGCTGAAGGAAAAGCAGACGCTGGAAGCGCAGAGCCAGATCGAGGCGCTCGAGCCCGTACGGGCGGAGAGCTTTGTGCTCAACTACGCCAGGGCGCTCGACGTCCAGAACCTGCTGATGGGGCGGAGTGGCGGCGCATCGGGAGGTGGCATGGGCGGCAAAGGATTGCTGTCCAAGCGCGGCAGCGTGGTGCTCGATACGCGCACCAACCAGCTCTTCGTGCAGGACATCCCGGAGCGGCTCGATGAAATCCGCCGGCTGATCGCGCGGATCGACGTCCCGACGCGTCAGGTGATGATCGAGGCGCGCATCGTCGAGGCGCAGGATACGTTCAGCCAGGACATCGGTTCCCGGCTGGGCATCGTGCACTCGGGGCCGACCTCCTGGGTCAACGGTGGCGCGGGTTCCACGTACACCACCGGCACCGGCGCCGCCGCAGCCGGCGGCCTCAACACCATGACGGTCGGAACGACCACCATCACCAACCCGAACTTCGTCAATCTTCCGGCGGCGTCTCAAAACGGCTTCAATCCTGGCGTGATCGGTCTTACCCTGTTCGACCGTTCGATCTCCAATCTGCTCAATCTCGAACTTTCGGCGCTCGAGGTCGATGGTCAGGCGAACGACATCGCCAGCCCGCGCGTCGTCACGGCCAACAACGTCAAGGCCACCATCATGCAGGGCACCCAGATTCCGTATCAGACGGTGTCGGCGGGCGGCGGCATCGGGATGGTCCAGTTCCAGAATGCCGTGTTGAGCCTGGAGGTGACACCGCAGATCACTCCCGACGGCGATGTGTTCCTGACCGTGAAGGTGCACAAGGACACGCCCAATCCGGCGGTGAGCAGTGCCGCCGGCGTGGCGATCGACACGAAGAGCGTGGACACCCAGGTCCTGGTGCAGAACGGCGGCACGGTGGTGATCGGCGGCATCTTCGAGAAGACGCAGACCATCACGACCACCAAGATCCCCTTCCTGGGCGATCTGCCGTACGTCGGCATCTTCTTCCGCGACCGGGCCAAGACCAACAACCGGACCGAGCTGCTGATCTTCATCACGCCGCGCGTGATCTCGCAGCAGATGGATCAGGCGGCAGCGCAGATGTGACCCCCCGCCCCCGGTAGCGGGGGCGCGGGCGGACATCCTTTCCGGAACCCAAGGTCACGGCGGCGTCTTGCAGCAGCATTCCCCCATTCTGGCGGCGGCGGACGCGCCGCTCTTCCTGATCGGCATGATGGGCGCCGGCAAGACTACGGTCGGCCGCCTCCTCGCCTCGGCGCTGGGGTATACGTTTGTCGATGCCGATGCCGAACTGGAATCGCGCGCGGGCGTGCGCATCGCGACGATTTTCGAACTGGAGGGAGAAGAAGGGTTTCGCGATCGCGAAGAGCATCTTCTCCAGGAATTGACGGCGCGCCGGGGAATCGTCCTGGCAACCGGTGGCGGCGCCGTGCTGCGGCCTGCCAATCGGGCGTGTCTGCGCGATCGCGGGGTCGTCGTGTTCCTCGACGCGAGTCCGGAGGAAATCCTGCGCCGCACCCGCCAGGACACCCATCGCCCGCTGCTCGCCAGCGCCGACGGGGACCGGCGCGCGCGCATCGAATCCTTGCTCGAAGCGCGCATGCCGCTCTACCGCGAGACGGCACACCGGACCTTTTCATCGGCCCCGGGAAATCCCAAGCGCCTGGTGGAGACGATCCTGGCCGAATTGCGCAAGGGCTGAAATGTTGTTGCGGGCGCGCAACCCGTACAATGCCGCCATGCATCGCATACCCGTCGATCTTGCCAGCCGGGCTTACGAAATCTTCATCGGCGCCGGTCTTCTCCCTCGCGTAGGGGAGTTCGTCGCACCGCTGCGGCCGACCTCGATCCACGTCGTCTGCACGGAGGTCGTGGCGCCGCTTTATGCGCAGACGGTCGTCGATTCCTGCAAGGCCGTCGCGCCGACCCATCTGTGCACGATTCCCGATGGCGAATCGGTCAAGGATCTCGGCACGGTTTCGCGCGTGCTGGACGCACTCGTCGCCGCGCGCGCCGATCGCCGCAGCGTGCTCGTCGCTTTGGGTGGCGGTGTGCTGGGAGACATCGCCGGATTTGCCGCATCGGTCTACATGCGCGGCATCCGGTTCGTCCAGGTGCCGACCACGCTGCTGGCGCAGGTCGATTCGTCGGTCGGCGGCAAGACCGGCGTCAACCATCCCGGCGGCAAGAATCTGATCGGCGCATTCCATCAGCCGAGCGCGGTGGTGTCGGATCCGGACGTCTTGCGCACCCTCCCGCCGCGCGAAGTGCGCGCCGGCATTGCGGAAGTGCTCAAGCATGGTTTGCTCGCGGACCGGGAATATTTCGACGCCACCGTCGCGGCGCTGCCGCGGCTGCTCGATGGCGATGGCGAGGCGATTGCCGAGGCGGTTGCCGGATCGTGCCGGATCAAGGCCGCGGTGGTGGGGCGCGACGAACGCGAGAGCGGCGATCGCGCGCTGCTCAATCTCGGCCATACCTTCGGTCATGCGATCGAGGTGCTGACCGGCTATGGGACCTGGCTGCACGGCGAAGCCGTCGCCTGCGGCCTGTGCCTGGCCGCGGATCTCTCGCAGGGCCTGGGCCTGATCGGTCGCGACGCGGTCGACGAAGTGGCGGCGGCGGTCGTCAAGGCCGGTTTGCCGGCGCGCATTCCCGGCATTTCCTGCGCGGCGGCGATGGAGTCGATGCGCTCGGACAAGAAGGCGTTCGCCGGCAAGATCGATTTCGTCGTGCTCGAGCGCATCGGACAGGCGGTGCGGCGACAGGCTCCGGACGACCTCGTCGAGGCGACCTTGCGCGGCGGCGGGTTCGTATGACGTCCGCGGTCGTCCCCTTTTCCGTCGCCGACCACGAAGCGGGGCTGGCCCGATATGCCGCCCGTTCGGACGCGACACGGGGGCGTGTGCATGCCGAGGATCCTCCGGCATCGCGGACCCAGTTCCAGCGCGATCGCGACCGGATCATCCATTCGACGGCATTCCGGCGTCTCGAGTACAAGACCCAGGTCTTCGTCAACCACGAAGGCGATCTCTTCCGTACGCGCCTGACCCATTCGCTCGAGGTGGCGCAGATCGCCCGTTCGGTGGCACGCAGCCTGCGCGTCAACGAGGATCTGGTCGAGGCGATTTCCCTCGCGCACGATCTCGGCCATACGCCCTTCGGCCACGCCGGGCAGGACGCCCTCAACGAGTGCATGCGGCCGTTCGGCGGATTCGAACACAACCTGCAGTCGTTGCGGGTCGTCGACGTCCTCGAGGAGCGCTACGGCGCATTCGACGGCTTGAACCTCTGCTTCGAGACGCGCGAGGGCATCCTCAAGCATTGCTCTCCCGACAATGCGCGCCAGCTCGGCGCGGTTGCAGAGCGCTTCCTGCTGCGCCGGCAGTCGACGATCGAAGCGCAGATCGCGAACCTCGCCGACGAGATCGCCTACAACAATCACGACATCGACGACGGCCTCCGATCCGGCCTGCTGCAGCCCGAACGCCTCGACGAGGTGCCGCTGTATGCCCGCCACCGGGAAGCGGTGATGGCCGGGATGCCGGGAATCAGTCCGCGCCGGGCCGTCCATGAAACCGTGCGCCACATCATCGACACCCTGGTCCGCGACCTGACCCAGGAAACCGCCCGGCGCATCGACGAGGCACGCCCGACGAGCGTCGACGAGGTACGCAACGCAGCGCCCCTGGTCGCGTTCTCGGGTTCCGTTCGCGACGAGCAGGACGAACTCAAGTCGTTCCTGTTCGCGAACCTGTACCGTCATCCGCAAGTGATGCGCATGACGATGAAGGCCCGCCGCATCGTCGGCGATCTGTTCGCGGCGTTCCAGGAGGAACCCCGTCTGCTTCCGGTGGAGCACTGCGAACGTGTGCAGCGCGAGGGGCCGAGGGCGATCGCCGACTACATCGCCGGGATGACCGACCGCTACGCGATCCGGGAGCATCGGCGGCTCTTCGCCATTGGCGAGTTCTAGTTTCGGCGCTCCCCGCGTTTCCCGTGGCCCGCCTGTCGCGCTTGTCGATTCCGGGATTTCCGCACCACGTCGTGCAGCGTGCGATCGACCGCCGCACGGCCTTTCTCGACGAAGCGGATTTCCGCGCCATGCTCGGCGATCTTGCCGACGCCTGCGATCAGGAGGCCGTGTCGGTGCATGCCTATGTCCTGATGCCGGATCATTTCCATCTCGTCTGCACGCCGGAAGGCCCGAGTTCGCTGAGCCGCGCCATGCAGGCGGTCGGCCGTCGGTACGTCCGCCGGTTCAATCGGCGCCATGCGCGCAATGGGGCGTTGTGGGAGGGACGGTTTCGTTGCACCGTGCTCGATGCCGACGACTATCTCCTGGACGTCATGCGGTACGTCGAAACCGAGCCGGCGCGCTCCGCGCTCCTGGGCGATGCTGCGGCGTATCCATGGTCCAGCATGGCGCATCACCTGGGGATGCGTGTCGATCCCTTGATCCGGGACGCGCCGCGGTTCTGGGCGCTGGGCAACACGCCCTTCGAGCGGCAGGCGGCATACGGCAGGTTATGCGCGGTGCCGATGGATGCCGAGCGCATGCAGCGGATCCGGGAAGCGACCCATCACGGCTGGCCCTTGGGATCGCCGCAGTTCGTCGCAGGCCTGGCCGAAAAGACCTCGCGGCGGCTGACGCCGATGACGCCCGGCCGGCCGCGCCTCCGGGAGCCGGGGTCATGAACGCGGGCCGGCCGCCGCCGCGCGCGCCCGCATGGCTTCAGCGCTTTGCGCCGCCCCCGACCGACCTGCTGCAGGATCCGCTGTACCGCCGGCTCTGGTCTTCGATCCTGCTCAGCGCCTTCGCCAACCAGATCATCCTGCTGGCGATTCCCCTGACCGCCGCCACGCTTCTGGGCGCAAGCCCCACCCAGATGGGATGGCTGACGGCGATGGAGACGGTTCCGTTCGCGCTGTTTTCGCTCCCGGTGGGCGTGTGGCTCGATCGCGTGCGCAAACTGCCGGTGTACGTGGCGGGCGAATTGCTGCTGGGACTGGCGGTGGGCACGGTCCCGTTGGCGTGGCACCGGGGTTGGCTGGCGATGCCGTGGCTCTATTTCGTGGCCTTCGTGCTCGGCGCGATCTACACGACCTCGGGCAGCGCGGGGCAGATCGTGCTGACCCAGATCGTGCCTCGCGACCGGCTGGTCGAGGCGCACGCGAAAAACGCGCTGGCGTACTCGACGTCCGAAGTGGCGGGGCCGGCGGCGGCCGGCGCCCTGATCAAGCTGACGGGAGCACCGCTGGCGTTGCTCGCCGACGTCGTGTTGCTATTGGGGTCGGCGGCGATCCTGCGTGGCATCCGCGTGCAGGAAGGCGAGCGGCATCCGGGCCGGCACTTCTGGCGATCGATGCGGGCCGGTCTGGGGTTCGTGGCGACACACCGCCTGCTGGTCGCGATGGCGATTTTCGTCGGCGGCTTTCAGTTCTGCTATCAGGGCGCCCTGGTCGTGCAGATCCTCTTTGCGACCCGCGTGCTGGGCCTGTCGGGAAACCAGGTCGGGCTGTGCTACGTCGCCCTCGGTGTCGGGACGGTCGTGGCGAGCTCGCTCGGGCACCGCATCGCCGAACGCATCGGACCCGGACCGGCGCTGCTGCTCGGCATCGCAATCTGCGGGGTCGGCTGGAGCCTGCTGGCGGCGGCGCCGACGGGTGCGGCCGGCGTCCTGGCCTTCACGGTCACCCTGAGCTGCTTCGGCGCCGGCGCGGTGCTGCTGTTCATCAACTTCCTGGCCTTGCGGCAGGCGGTGACGCCGACCCCCATGCTGGGGCGCATGACCACCACGATGCGCTGGCTGATCCTGGTTCCCGGGATCCCTGGTGCCTTGGCAAGCGGCTGGATCGGCCAGCATGTCGGCCTGCGCACGGCGCTGGCGGTGTTCGGCATTCTTGCTCTGACCCTGGCGGCATTGGGGTACCGCCATCCCGTCCTGCGCACGACCCGCCGTCTTCCCGTCATCGATCATGACATGACGAATGCAGAAGCCGCCCCCCCTCTCCCGCACGCGGGAGAGGGCGGGGGTGACGGTGCGCGCAGATCAGCGAGTTCGGCATAGCAGGTACTCCAACACGCTTCCCATCAAGGCATCGATCTCTTCATATCGTTGCGAGGACCGGATCGCCTCCGCGCTCTGGATCGTCGGGACGCCGGGAATCAGCTCGTTCGCACAGCCTTCCATCAATGCCTGTGCGCTGGCCGGCGTCGTTTCCAGATGGAACTGCAATCCGATCACCCGCGCCCCAAACTGAAACGCCTGGTGCGCGCAGTGCGCCGATCGTGCCAGATGAATCGCGCCGGGTGGCAGGGCGAAGGTTTCCCCGTGCCAGTGGAACGCCCAGAACCGGTCGGGAAAACGGAAGGTGTCGGCGCCCGCCGGCGGCGGCACTCCCTCGACCGGGAACCAGCCGATTTCCGGAACGGGATTGCGGGTCACGCGCGCTCCGAGCGCGTCGGCAATCAGCTGCGCCCCGAGGCAGATGCCGAGCACGGCCGTTCCCCCATCGATCGCTGCGCGCAGGAATTGCTTCTCCGGGCGCAGCCACGGCAGGTGCGCCTCGTCGTTGACGCTCATCGACCCGCCCATGGCGATGAGGAGATCCGCATCGCTTGACGCCGGCAGCGCCGGATCCTCATAGAGCCGCGTCGTGCGGATCTCCGCGCCCAGCGCGGCAAGACGCGGCGCCATGCTGCCGATGCCCTCGAAGGGTTCGTGTTGCAGGACGTGGATTCGAAGGGTCATGGCGTAGTGCCGCCTTTCGGTTGGAAACGCTGCCGGTCAGGCCGTTGCGCATGCGATGGTCAGCTTCCCCGGGCCGACCTCGTCCAGGACTTCGCCGCACTCGACCGCCGCCTCGAATCCGTGCTTGCGGAAAACCGCCAGCACCCGATCCACCGCCGACGGCGCGCAGCTCACGAGCAGACCGCCGCTGGTCTGGGGGTCGGTGAGCAGCGCGCGGTCGACCTCGGAAAACCCGGCGGGCAAGTGCACGTCCGCGCCGTAGCTCGCCCAATTGCGCGCCGACGCGCCGGTGGTGTGTCCCTGCTGCGCCAGGTCTCGCACCCCTGGCAGCAAGGGTACGCGCGCCCAGTCGATCCGCACCGGGTGGTGGGCGCCGCGCGCCAGTTCGAGCGCGTGTCCCGCAAGGCCGAATCCGGTGACATCCGAGAGCGCATGCACGCCATCGATTTCCGCGAGTTCGGGGCCGGGCGTATTCAAGCGCGTGGTGGTTTCGATCATGCGTGCGTAGGCGTCTGCCGGCAAGGCGTCCTTCTTCAGGGCTGCCGAATACACGCCCACGCCCAGCGGCTTGCCCAGCACGATCCGGTCGCCCGGACGGGCGCCGCTGTTGCGCTGGACGCGGTCCGGGTGCACGAGGCCGAGCGCCACCAGGCCGTAGATCGGTTCCACCGAATCGATGGTGTGCCCGCCCGCGATCGGGATCCCGGCCGCACGGCACACCTGCTGTCCACCCTCGAGGATCCCCCGGATCGTTGCCACCGGCAGTTCCTTGATCGGCATGGCGACGATGGCCAGCGCGAAAATGGGTCGCGCGCCCATCGCATAGATGTCGGAGATCGCGTTGGTCGCTGCGATGCGGCCGAAATCGAAGGGGTCGTCGACGATCGGCATGAAGAAGTCGGTCGTCGCGACGATGGCCTGTTCCTCATTGAGGCGGTAGACCGCCGCGTCGTCGGACGTTTCGATCCCGACCAGCAGCTCGGGGGGAATCGGCATCTGCACGGTGTCGCGCAGGATCTCGGAGAGCACCCCCGGCGCGATCTTGCAGCCGCAGCCGCCGCCGTGCGACAGGGAGGTCAGGCGGGGCGGATGGTTTTCGCTCACGAAACGTTTCCTTCCATGCGATGTTGCAGACATTGCGCCACCAGGCGGCGAAGTCGGCGTTGTTCCTCGGCCGGCTCGAATCGCGGCGCGCGCAGGTGGCCCTCGCGCGCCAGTTCCGCCAGCCACTCCGGTTCGTCGCGGCAGCGCACGAGCAGGTTCCGCAGGGCCGCGGCGTCGCCGACCGGGAAATATCCGGCATAGTCCCTGCCCAGCATACCGACATTTCCCGGAATGTCGGACGCAAGCACGGGGGTGCCGCTGCGGATCGCCTCGAGGATCACGTGCGCGCCGCCCTCCATCCGACTGGGATGGACGAGCACATGCGCGCGCTGGATGCGCCGTAACGTTTCCCGGTGCGGCAGCGCGCCCAGCCAGCGGTACGCGGGACATTCCGCCATGGCCGCGCGCGCCTGGCTCTCCAGGTCCGGGCTCAGGGCCGCACCGATGTGGTCGAGCGCGATGTCGCGACGGTCGCGCAGCAGGCGGGCCGCCGCGAAATAGGTCTGCGGCGATTTTTCGTCGCGCAGATGTCCGACCATCAGCGCGCGCAGACGTACCGAGGTCTTGGCCAGCGTCGCGCGTTTGCCGCCGGACTGATAGATCACGGAGGTCCTGGCGCGCAGCGCCGCAGGCAGCGCGTCCGCGCCGTTCTCCTGCAGGACGATCAGCGCATCGGCGCGTTGCAGTGAATGCTGCGCGCTTTCGTCGTGATGAATGTCGCGGTAGAGATCCGTTCCGGTGAGTGCGACGATCAGCGGGCCGGCACGGTGCGCGTCGCGCGCTGCAGCCCAGGCGGCGATGGACGGCGCCGAGCGGCGGGCGTGCAGCGCGATGAGCACATCGACCGGCTCGCCCCGCCAGGTCTGCAGGATCTGCGTGCGGAATTGCGGCGCCAGCATCCGCGCCCAACGTACGGCGGTGCGCCAGTTGCCGTTGTTCGTTTCCGGCGCGGCGGGAGTTACGATGCCGACGGTGAGGCGGGGGTGCATGGCGCGGTTTATAGCGCATGGTGCCAGCGGCTGCGGGCGCCGGAAGGCGCTCGGTAGTCCCCCCGCGGGATGACCATGCGACAGCCATGGTTCTCCTGCCCGATGGGATTGCACCGGAGTACGCTGTCCGCTCGCCGTCGGAATTGGCGGCGGCGAAGAGCTGCAAGCCGCATGCAATGCGGGTTGCTGCACGATGAACGCCTTCCAGAGGAGCACCAGCATGAACGGAATCCTTCGAAGTAGCCGTTTCCCCTTTTCCGCCGTCGCGTCCGCCGCCTTGGCGATTTCGTTGGCCGGCGGGTTCGCATTGCAGCCCGGCGTCGCGCTTGCCGCGCAATCGCAGGTCGTTCTGAGCGGCGCGCAGGAAGTGCCGCCGGTCCATACCGCGGCATCCGGGCACGGAACGATCACGGT
This sequence comes from Burkholderiales bacterium GJ-E10, assembly GCA_000828975.1. Lineage (NCBI taxonomy): Bacteria > Pseudomonadati > Pseudomonadota > Betaproteobacteria > Burkholderiales > Burkholderiales bacterium GJ-E10. Next base: position 3,229,096 of record AP014683.1, read on the forward strand.
CGACGACGACGGCTCGGTGCGCGGCAGCGTCATGGTGACGGGGATGGACGCCACCATGGCGCACATCCATATCGGCGCGCCCGGCACCAACGGCCGGCACATCATCGACCTCGAAAGCAGCGGCGGCGGCACCTGGTCCGTTCCCGCGGGCGCGCGGCTCACGTCCAAGCAGATGACCGAGTACAAGGCCGGCGATCTGTACATCAACGTGCACAGCGACCAGTACATGGGCGGGGAGATCCGCGGGCAGTTGAAGCCCTGAGAAGGGTTTTCGACCCAGGAGCGTGCGGGGCGTCATGACGCTGCGGGCGGACCGGACGTCCGCCCGCGCGCGGGTCGGGCTGGGCCGGCCGGGATTTGTGGTATCAACTTCTCCAGGGTGCTCAAGGAGAAGAAATGGATCCGCTCGACCGTCTCAACCGCTGGCTCGATCACTGGGCGCCGGTGCCCGCTGCGCCGGACTGGAGCGCGCACGCATTTCACTGGCGCAAACGCCGGTTCCTCGGCGCGGAAAGCGGTGAACTCGTCGCGGTGGACCGCATCGCGCGCATCGAAGCGGGAGATCTGCTCGGGGTCGACGTCCAGAAGGCCGCGATTCTCCGCAACACCGAGCAGTTCGTGCGCGGACTGCCGGCGAATCATGTGCTGCTTATATGGACGCCTCCCTTGTGTCAAGCGAAGTCTTGAAGTTCTGGTATGGCGGTTCAACTGCGGTCTTATATCCGGCCTGTTCGTGCGGTTCGGATGTAATTCCGCCGCTGGCCTTGATGGTCATTCGCGAGGTCGGATCCCATCTCACCACAGGGCTTTGCGTGAAGCTTGCCCGAGCAGCGCATCGGATTTTCCGACCCACGGTCTGGCCGCTTGCCATCACCTCGTCAACTTCTCTCGCACACTCGTTTTGGCATCTGCCATTGTTTGTTGGTTATTTACCCTTCGGGGAAGCCGTATTCAGGCCGCCACGGGTGCGCTCGCCTTCCAGCTCGCGTCATAAGCGCGCCCGTGCCGGATTAATGCCCAGGCTGTTCTTGCAGTCTTGTTGGCCCATGCAACCGCAGCGACGTTCGTCGGTCGGCGCTCCAGGATCTTGGTGAACCATTCGGTGCGACTCTTCGATATTGCCACCGCGTGCGCACCGCTGATGAGCAGCGTGCGCAGATACGGGTCGCCGCGCTTGGTGATGCCGCCCATGCGAACCTTGCCGCCGGTCCCCTGATGACCCGGGCTCAGCCCCAGGCTGGCGGCAAACTCCCGCCCGTTGCGCCAGGCCTTGCCATCGCCCAGAACGGCCGCCAGGGCGGTCGCCCCCAAGACACCCACGCCCGGGATCTGGCGCAGCGCCTTGGCCGTCTCTGAGCTCTTTTGTACGGCGGCAATCTCGCCTTCGGCCACCTCGATGTTGTGCGCGATCTCCTTGAGCGTTCGCTGCAACTCATCGACCAGACGCACCATCAGCTCCGGCAAGCTCTCGTTAAATTGGGCGCGGCGCTCGGCCAGCACACGCAAGCCCGCATGGCGCCCTTGCGGCAGCACCACCCCGAACTCATACATCAGTCCCCGGAGCATGTTGACGGTCGCTGTCTGCGTGGTGATCCAATGCGACCTGATCCGGTGCAGCGACTGGATGGCTTGCTGGTCACAGCTCTTGATCGGAACGCGCCGGATATCCTCGTGCGAGGCCGCGACCCAGATTGCTCGCGCATCGGCGGCATCATCCTTGTTGCCGCGCACGAACGCACGCACCTGCTTGGCGGGCAGCAACTCGGGCTCATGACCCATCGCGACAAGACGGCGGGCCCAATGGTGGGCACCCCCACAAGCCTCCATCACGATCCTGGCCGGCTGAAGCTGTGCGAAGAACTCCGAGAGCTTGGCGCGGCTGAGCTTCTTACGGTGGATCTCCCCGCTGGCGGGATCAACCCAATGAACCTGGAATACATGCTTGGCAAGATCCACTGCATAGGTTGTAGCATCCATCGTGGGGCCTCCGTCATCGAGTGGTTGCGAGAACCTCCACTTTGGCACTTGATGCCGTTGCACGCGAGGCCCCCCGATCAAGCAGCTTGGGAGCGCGGCGAAGGTGGGAGGCGTCCATACCATCTCACCGGCGCGCGCGGCACCGGGAAGTCGTCCCTGGTGCGGGCCTGTCTTGCGGGGTTTGCCGGGCGCGGGCTCCGGCTGATCGAAGTCGACAAGGCCGACCTCGTCGATCTTCCGGCGATTGCCGCGCTGGTCGCGCCGCGCCCGGAGCGTTTCATCGCGTTCTGCGACGACCTTTCATTCGAAATGGGGGACGCGTCGTACAAGGCGTTGAAGGCCGCGCTCGACGGCTCGATCGCGGCCGGCGCGTCGAACCTGCTCGTCTACGCCACCTCCAACCGCCGCCACCTCATGCCGGAATCGATGGAGGAAAACCTCGCCGGTACCTACGACGCCCAGGGCGACCTGCACCCTGCGGAGACGGTGGAGGAAAAGATCTCGCTCTCGGAGCGCTTCGGCCTGTGGCTGTCGTTCCGCTCGTTCCGCCAGGACGATTACCTGGAGATCGTCGCCCACTGGTTGCGCCACTTCGGGCTGGCCGCGCCGGACATCGAAGCGGCGCGCGGCGAAGCCTTGCGCTTCGCGCTACAGCGCGGCTCGCGCTCCGGCCGGGTCGCGCTGCAGTTCGCGCGCGATTACGCGGGGCGGCAAGGCTTGGCCGATACGGTTGCGGCGGGATCGTCTTAGCGTTCGAAGCACAAGCGCGGATCTGCCGGGCGCTTACCAACCTTGTATTCGACGGGGCATGGAGTACCGTCCGCCCCGAACTCGACGACATCGGCCTCCCCGATCAGGCCGAGCGGGTCGCTCCAGACAGGCAGCGCGCGCTCTACGCGCAGCCCCGCTCGCGTTTCGACCCCGGGCTTATTAACCCGCCGCTGCACGGCCTAGCCGCGCAGCGTGTGGACGTTGTCGGCGAGTATGGCTGCCGCTCTGTCTCGTAGCTGTGTAACCGAGCCGTCGCAGCCGCCGGATCAATTCAGGCCCGGAGAGATCGCGCGGGGCACCCTCACGCAGCCAGCGCCTCTTCGCGCGTGATGTGCAGGCGGATCAGGCTGGGCTTCTCCCGCTCATCGAAATGGCAGCGCACGGCGTCACGCACCTGCTGGTGCAATCCGGCCAGGTCGTCAGCCTCGGTAAGGATGTCGACCCCAACCGCATGGGCTGTGAACCCGCCCTCCGGCGCTTCCTCAACGATGAAATGGATTTCGCTCATGCTTGGCATCTCCGTATCAACTGGATGTTCGGCGCGACGTCCAATCTCTGTCCGGGCGCGATGGCCTGACCGTCGAACAGGGCGGAGTATGTGCCAAAGTTTCGGGCCGTGTCATCGGCGGCTTTCGTCACCGTCAGGCGGTCGGACAGGGCGTAGGCTGGCGCGTTGTCTTTTCGCTGGGGCCGCCGAGCGATCATGCTCGAACATCTCGTCGATGGCCTTGAAGAAGGGGGTCGAGGCCATCCTCGTCAAAGTCGGTCTGGCGGGCCAAGTGTTAGCGCCCGCGGTATTTCGCGAGCGATGTTCCGCGATAGTTCGCGAGGTTTGAACGCGGGGTGTCCGGATTGGTTGCCCGCGTGGCGGAATGTGGAAGCGGTGGAGCGATGCGGGAGCCGGCGATCGATTGGCGGCGGCGATGCGGACGGTGGATTTCGGGGGTTGCGCAGGCGGGCGGTAGTGGGCGGCGCTGTTGCGCCGCTGCCGCTGCGGGGTGGTGGCGGATTCAGAACGGATCGAGGAGGTAGCCTGGGAAGAGGTTCATCTGCCGGGGATCCGGGTTTTGCTCGTTGATGGGGCAGTTGTCGCGCTGGCGGCGCGCGTGTCTGGAGAGGCGAGAGGCGAAGTGCGTGGCGACGAAGTCGCCGAGGGCGTAGATGAGGTCCACGAGGCGAGCGGCGTCGGCGTCGTTGATGTCGTCGTCGTCGGAGTCGCAGAGGAACGAGGGCCAGGGATCGGAGTCGTAGGCGTTCATGGCCGGAACTCCTCGAGAGCGGTTTGGACGTGCTCGGTGCTGACCTGCTGGGATTTAGCCAGGGCGGCGGCGGACAGGGCGTAGTGGGCGGCGCGGTTGACGCGGCGCGGCAGTCCCTGGGAGGCTTGGTAGAGGGCCTCGGTGGCGGCGGGGTCGAACAGCGGCAGTGTGCTGCCGGCGAGTTGCAGGCGGTGGGTCAGGTAGGCGGGGAGCTCTTCACGGGAGAAGCCGTTGAGGTGGTAGCGCACGACGATGCGCTGCTCGAGCGATTCGTGCACCGCCATCGAGAGGCGGCGACGCAGCTCGGTCAGACCGACGAACAGCAGCGTCAAGCGGCGCTCGGAATCCATCGCGTAGTTGGTCAGCAGGCGCAGGTCTTCGAGCACGTCGTTGCGCAGGTGCTGCGCCTCGTCGATCACCAGGACGGGGTGCTGGCGCGCTTCGGAGGTCATGCGCAGGACCTCGGCCTGGATCGCGCGGTAGGCGCAGGCACGGTTGCGCTCGATGGGCAGGCCGAGCTGCCAGGCGATCGACTTGTACATGTCGAGCACGTTGCCGGTCGAGAGCGTGACGTAGAACAGGCGATAGAGCCCTGGGTGCAGGGCCGAGGCGAGGTGCCGGCAGGCGGTGGTCTTGCCGCTGCCGACTTCGCCGGTGATCAGGCCGATGCCGCGCAGCTCGACGAGGTGCTGCAGCCGTGCCTGGGCCTCGCGCAGCGCCACGGCGCCGAAGAGCTCGTCGGGGGCGAGCGCGCGCTCGAAGGGATAGTGGGTGAAGCCGAAGTGGGCCAGATACATCAGCGCGACTCCTCATCGGGTTTATCGGTCAGCAGCCTGCGCAGCGCCAGGCCGGGGGTGGGCTGCGATCCGGGCTGGGCCTGGGCCTCCAGAGTGCGGGAAGGCCGATTGCGGCGCACGAAGCAGTTGGCGTAGGCATCGACCGGCTTGGCGCGGTGGATGAAGACGCTGTTGTGCCAGACCTCGATGCCGCGGCCGGCGGGGGCGGCCGGGTCGAAGCGCAGGGTGACGGTCTCGTTGACGAGCGAGGCATCGACCTCGAAGACGGTGCCGTTGAGGCTGACCGTGCGATCGCGGTGCACGCGCCGCTTGGCCTCGAAGAGGAACAGGTCATCGAGATCGAGGCGCGGGTCGGGTGCGCGCAGGTGCTCGGCGCACTGGGCCCAGCGCTCGAGCGGAGTCTGTCCATCGAGTCCGCGGTGCGGGGTGCGGTGATACTCGCCCTCGACCCAGGCCCACAGACGGCGGTTGAGCGCATCGAGACTGGCGGTGTCCTCGGCGCTGAGGCGCGAGAGCAGTTGGGAGCGTACGGTACGGAACCAGCGTTCCTGCTTGCCCTTGCCCGCAGGCTGGTAAGGGCGGGCGTGGATCAGCGCAACGCCCAGCTTGGCGCAGACGAGCGCGAGGTGCTGCGAGCGGTAGTTGGCGCCGTTATCGACGAACAGGCGCTGGGGGATCGAGCGGCGCATCAGGGCCTGCTTGAACACGGGCAGGAACGCGGCCGTGTTCTCCGACAGGGCGAAGGCGCAGTACGGCACGACGCGGGTGGCATCGTCGATGAACGCGATCAGGTAGGTCTTGCGGCGGCTTGCGCCGACGCTCACCGTCGGGCCGTGCATGACGTCGCTCATCCACAGCTGACCGGGCTGCGCGTATGCGAAGCGCCGGCGATCCTGGTCGGTGGGTTGCTCGGCGCCCTTGTGCATCAGGCCGGCACGGCTGAGCAGGCGGTGCACGGTGGTCCTGGGCACGTCCTGCTCGGGTCCGATCGCGCCTTGCTTGCGCAGGGTGTCGATGAGCAGCGGGATCGACAGCCCGGGCTGCTCGTCCTTGAGGCTGAGCAGCGCGTCGGCCACGGCCTGGGGCAGCGCACGGGATTGGCCGCGGTCGGATCGCGGCTTGGGCACCAGCGCGTCGAAGCCGCCGCGCCGGTACGACTGCAACCAGTCGCGCAAGGTCTCGGTCGCCACCCGGGTGCGCGTGGTTCCCGGGATGACGTAGGACTGTTCGGCCTTGCGGGCGAGCAGCGCGTACAGGCCCGGCATGGCGGGCGGACGGTGGATGAGGTCGGCGATCAGGCCGTAGCGAAACAGCGCCACGGCCCGGCCGGGATCGGGCTCGGACATCGGATCGGCTCCTTGAGCAAGATGGGAGCCGCGACACTACGGCGCCTGAGCCGGCGGATCAGCCCCCATGTGTTGTTGGTCGAGCCGTTTGCGTCCACCGGCACGAGCAGCCGGTGGCGCAAACCCGACGAACCGGGGCAACTCGTGCAGGTACTCGGCGGCAAGGGCGCGGCCGTGCACCAGCACGCAGGCGCACCCCAAATGCGCCCGCAACGGCTCGACTCGCGGCAGACAGCCCCGCAGCCGCTCGGGCCACAGCGTGATCCAGCATTGGAATGCCATGCGCGCCGGCCGCAGCCGTCGCCTCAGCCAGCGCAGCGCGCTGGGTAGGCTGATGTCGTCGGGCCGCAGCAGCGCCGCGGCCTGCGCAAGGCTTGGGGATCGCTCGACGGCGGCCACGACCCGCTCGATGTCGGCCAGCGCGCCCGGAAACCTCGCCGCCAGGCAATCGGGCAGCAAGGCGAACGTGCAGTGTCCCTGCGGGCAGTACCAGCGGGCGATCCGTGTCCCGACAGGGGTGACGCGTGCATAGGTGCCGTTTCGGTGCAGTCCGCAGCCGCCCTTCGGGTGCAGCGGACACCTCTCGAGACTTGCCTGCCGCCACCCCTGTCGGGTAACGTACTCCTCGCTGGTCAGCCCCGACGCGAATCGAAGCAGCACCAGCACCGGCCCGGCGGGGCCGTGTACCCCGCCGGGCCACCCCATTCCATGTGATCGCGCAAGCCTACCGCCGATCGCCGTCACGGTCCAAAACGTCCGTTGCCAAATGGCAACCGCGGCACAGCGATCAACATCAATCAGGAGAAGCGGGGGGCCTGCCGCCCCCCGCTCCCCCCGCCGCTCGAGAAATACCCTTCAGAAACCCCTCACCCCCGCCAGCGACCCGCTCTCAACCACCGCAGTCCACCGCTCACCGGGGACGCAATCCGGCATCCAGAGAATCGCGGATTGCGAATTAACGCGGGAGACAACACCAAGTGGACGGAGATGAAGCCGTGGGTGCGGTGCAGTCCGTGGGGCACGGTGAATTTTCGGCCCATGCTTCGTTCCTTTTTCAGGTCGCGCTCGTTCGTCACGGCCATGCGCGCGATCGAAAAAAGGCAACAATGCGTGGAGATTGTTTCGGCAACCCCTTGTCTTTCTGCGAGACTTGCGAAGCAAGAACTTCGATGCGGCGGGCGCGTCCCGCTGCATCGATGTTGTAGCTCCCTCTCTCACCCCGGAAGCCTACAATCAGGGGATACGGGCATCGCAAAGACCCGAATGTTGTAGCTCCCTCTCTCACCCCGGAAGCCTACAATCTGCAGGCGGCGCAATTGCAGGCGCAAACGCGTTGTAGCTCCGTAACTGTCCGGGAATCGGCGTTCCTTGACGACGCGGGGGGATTGGGTCAGAGGTCGACGACGTGCTGGAGGAGCGCGTAGGCAACGCGCCAGAGGCCGTCGTCGCATTCCAGGGATGCGGTTTTCTGGTTCCGGCGCACGACGCGACCGAACCGCGTGTGGTGATCGCGGCCGACGAAGCTGACGGCATCGCCGATCTTGAAGTCTTCTCGTGCGGGACGACGATGCGCCGGCCTGGGTTGAGCATCCGCGTCGATGATCTCGACCGTGTCGGTGTCCGTCGCGCCGAGATCGATCGCGGCGTATGGGACGCCAGACCAACGGGTGTTCTGATTTGCGTCGTCGATCGTCAGATCCCGGTCGCGCAGCGCGACGATCTTGCCGGTATGGGTTGTGGCGTCGTAGTCGCTGAAGAATTGCACCGTCATTCCGAGATGCAGGTGCTTGCGCACATCGAGGATGCGCCTGGGTTCGCTGCGCAGTTTGCGGATCGCGACCTCGATTCGGTAGAGGTCCAGCGTCTTTGCCTGCGGCAGGTTGGCGATGAGTGTGGCGAGCTCGGGATCAAACGGGGTTGCAGTCACCGGTGGGCTTCCAGTTGAAGGGCAGCAACTCGTGCAGACGGTCGATGCGATGACCGTCGATGCGCTGCAGCACGTCGCGAAGGTATGCGTAGGGTTCCACACCCGCAAGTTTGCACGATTCGATGAGGCTGAAGGCAACCGCTGCGGCGTGTCCTCCGCGCTCGGATGCTGCGAAGAGCCATGCCTTTCTGCCTACGGCGACCGGGCGAATCGTTCGCTCGACCAAGTTGGAGTCCGGCGAAACGGTGCCGTCCGTGGTGAAGCGCATGAGCGCCGCCCAGTTCGAGAGCGTGTACGCGAACGCTTTGCCAAGGGGAGATCGCGGCAACAGGCTCGGCTGGTGGTGGCACAACCACGCATAGAACTTCTCCAGCAGCGCAACGGTGTGCTTCTTTCTTGCCGCAAGCCGCTGGTCTGGCGTGGCGTCCTTGTACTCGGAGTCGACGAGATAGATGCCGCGGATGAACGACAGGGCCTCGCTGGCCAGAGGCGATGCTCCCGGCTGCGACGCAACCTCGAAGTAGCGCCTTCGCACATGCGCCCAGCATAGGCAATGCTTCGCCAACCCCGTGGCAAAGGTTGGGTGATAACCGTTGTAGTCGTCGGCTTGCACAAAGCCGCGGTACCCCTTCAGGAACCGGGTTGGGTGGATCGCCTCCCGGGTTTCGGTGAACTCGAAGTACGCCGCCTTGGGGTAGGCGATCCAGTTTCCCTGGGGATCTTGTCTCGCACCGCTGCTGACGTACACCCAGAGCCTTGCGGTGCGCGATCTTCGTCGACCCTCCTCGACGAGCTTCAGTGTCGTGTCGTCGGCAAACATCCCGGGGGCGCCCAGAACGTGCGCCTTGAACGCGGGCATCAAGACGGCGAGCTTCTCCGTGCTTGCCAGGGTCCAGTCGTCGAGCGTCGTGCGCGCCAGATCGACTCCGTACCGGGCGAAGATCTTCTCCTGGCGGGCGAGCGGAATTCCGTCGCAGTACTTGGACACCAGTACGTGCGCGAGCATCCCGGCGCTGGCGTTGCTCTTGGGCAGCGGCGAAGGTTGCGCATCGGCCACGACGATCGAAGTAATTCCGTCCTTGGTGCAGCGATACTTCGCCCGCGCGTGGTCGATCACGAATACCTTCTGCGGAATGACGTCGAGCGTGGAGCTGACGACTTCGCCGATGAGCACGATCCGGTCGAATCCGGCCTTCTGATCGTCCGTGAGGTCATATTCCTTGCGGACCCGCGGCAGGTGTGCCGGAAGCGCTGGACGTCCGCGACGCTTGCGCTCGTGCGCGGCAACCGTCGTCGTCGGGAGCTTCGGCGGCGCCGGGGGAATGGGAAGATCCTCGGTGAAGAGCAGCGCCTGGCCTGCGAAGCGCTCCGAGCGCGACCCGAAGGTCATCTGCTTCATCTTCGCGAGCTGGGCGCACAGCGACTCGAGCACTGCGGAGAACTGTTTGCGCTGCTCGGCGATCACTTCGAGCAGCGCATCGACATCACGAGGAAGAGATTCGATGTCGAGGGCGGCGATCGAGTGCATGCATCCAAAACGGATGCATGCCGCGCCACGTTGACAGCGCAACCGCGATCAACGAGAAAAACTACGCGACGCGCGATGCGTTCACGTGTGCGATGCGCTTTGCGCGCGAGAGGTCGATTCCCTCGAGAAACGCCATGAGTTCAGCCATCGACAAACCACGCGAGGCCAGCATGTGCGGTGCCGGAAACCGCCCCCGTTCCAGGCGCTTGTAGAGCATCACGAAACCGGTGCTGTGCCACCACAGCATCTTGACCTTGTCTCGGCGGCTTCCGATAAAGACGAACACATGGCCGCTGAAGGCGGAGTGCGAAAACGCATCCGTCACCAGGCGCAGAAGACCATCGACCCCGCGGCGCATATCCACCACGTCGCGGTATACGAACGCTTGTACCGCGGGCGACAGAATCATGCCGGCGTCGCAATGCGCGCAAGGATCGAATCGACGATTCTGCCCGCTGCGGCACCCGAGACGCGAATCCGCATCGCACCGACGTTCAACTCGACCGATACGGATTCCGTAGGTTGCGGTGCGCTCTCGCGGATGGGTAATGGCAAGAACCCCTTGCCCGCCGGGGTTCGATTCCCCTTCGTCGGCGCCGCACCCAGGCGCTTGCGCCATTTGCCGAAACTGCTGCGGGGTACGCCGCGTTGCGCGCAAAACGCCGATACCGTCTGCCCAGACGCACGCTGCTCCGCGATCAACCCATTCCAGGTTTCCTCATCGCGCCGCGCACGCTTGCGGGTCCACCCAAGATCAACCGATTCCGACTCCACCGTCCGTCTCCCGAAAAAGACGGAACGATGCCCGCGTCAACCGCCGTTGCCTATGCGGTCGATTCCCGGACAGTTACGTAGCTCCCTCTCTCACCCCGGAAGCCTACAATCCTCTCGCTGAACTTGGGTCACTTGTGGAAGGTTGTAGCTCCCTCTCTCACCCCGGAAGCCTACAATCCAGGATCCCGCATTTGTGAGCACACCGGATGTTGTAGCTCCCTCTCTCACCCCGGAAGCCTACAATCTGCGGCTACTGTACGGGATCTGCGAGCACTGTTGTAGCTCCCTCTCTCACCCCGGAAGCCTACAATCTTTGCCATATCTGACCGCCGCATTCGAAGGGTTGTAGCTCCCTCTCTCACCCCGGAAGCCTACAATCAATCACCCTCGGCGGACCAATAGGAGACTGGTTGTAGCTCCCTCTCTCACCCCGGAAGCCTACAATCCGGAACTCCCGGAATTGCAACCGGAGAGACGTTGTAGCTCCCTCTCTCACCCCGGAAGCCTACAATCTGTCCATATACCCACCACGACGGCCCTGCAGTTGTAGCTCCCTCTCTCACCCCGGAAGCCTACAATCCGTTAGCCGAAACACTTGCAGAAATGCCGCGTTGTAGCTCCCTCTCTCACCCCGGAAGCCTACAATCGGCTTGATCGTGATGTATGGCTTGATCTGGGTTGTAGCTCCCTCTCTCACCCCGGAAGCCTACAATCTGGATCGTTTTTCGGTCGCGCCGATCCACGGTTGTAGCTCCCTCTCTCACCCCGGAAGCCTACAATCAAAACGGGCGAATACCGTTGCCTCAAAAAGGTTGTAGCTCCCTCTCTCACCCCGGAAGCCTACAATCATACCCGCGCGTTGCCGTACACCTGCGCATGTTGTAGCTCCCTCTCTCACCCCGGAAGCCTACAATCCCATCAGGTATCATCTCTCCGTCTCGTCTCGTTGTAGCTCCCTCTCTCACCCCGGAAGCCTACAATCTCGTCGGCGTCAAGTACGACTGTGTGATCGGTTGTAGCTCCCTCTCTCACCCCGGAAGCCTACAATCAACCCCATTTCAACTTGGCCGCCCGGAAGCGTTGTAGCTCCCTCTCTCACCCCGGAAGCCTACAATCTGACTGTCGGGAAAACAGCGCCCCGCCTTGCCGGGGCGCTGTTTCGGTCTCGGATTTTTTGGTCAAAATAGAAGCATCTGGGTGGCCGGGACCGTTTTTTCCTGAAAAAGCGGAAGCCCCACCAGCAGGCGCATGCCGGCGTATTGTTTTTCCGTGACCGTCATGCAACGTACCGACCCCCCTGCGTCAGAATAGTTGTCGCCCGGATAGGTTTTTGGAATCCGGGGGCGCTATGAGGACGAGAAGTGGCGAAATACGGACAGGCATTCAAGGACAAGATGGTGGCGCGGATGCTGCCGCCGGAGAACACACCAATTGAGGTTCTCGCGCAGGAGGCACGGGTGAGCGTCGGGACGCTGGAGCGTTGGCGCAGTGAATCGCTGTCCAGACCCGCTCGCGAGCGGGTCTGGACAGCGGCGGCGCGGCTGGAGGCGGTGCTGACGACGGCCGCGCTGGACGAGGCGTCGCGTAACGCCTGGTGTCGGCAAAACGGCGTGTACCCGCAGGAACTTGCCGCCTGGCGGGAGGCGGCCACGCAGGCGTTGGCCGATCCGGAGGATATGCGCGCGACGCCGCAACAGACGCGAGCGGACCGGCGCCGGATCAAGGAGTTGGAACGGGAAGTCCGGCGCAAGGACAAGGCGCTGGCGGAGACGACGGCGTTGCTGGTGCTCTCAAAAAAACTCGAGGCGATCTTCCACAAGGGCGAGGACGAATGATCGGACTGGAAGATCGCCGAATGATTGCCCGAAACGTGGAAGAGGCGCACGGCGCCGGCGCACGGCTGCGTCTGGCCTGCGAGACCGCCGGAATCGATTTGCGCACCCTGCAACGCTGGAAGGTCCAGGACGGGCTGCAAACGGGTGATCGGCGCCCGCAGGCAGTCCGCCCCGAACCGGCGCATGCGCTCAGCGCACAGGAACGCGAGGCGGTCCTGGCGACCGCCAACGAACCGCGCTTTGCCGACATGCCGCCAGCGCGGATCGTGCCGGCCCTGGCCGACGAAGGAACGTACCTCGCCAGCGAATCGACCTTCTGCCGGCTGCTTCGGGCGCAAGGGCAGAACGCCCATCGCGGGCGATCCAAGCCTCCGCAGGCGAGCCGTGCGCCGAGCACGCACATCGCCACGGCACCGCGCGAGGTATGGTGCTGGGACATGACCTACTTGCCCGCGAAGGTGGCCGGCATGTGGTTCTACCTGTACCTGATCATGGATCTTTACAGCCGCAAGATCATCGCCTGGGAGGTGCACGACACCGACGACGCCGATCATGCCGCCAAGGTGGTCCAGCGCGCGGCCTTGGCCGAGGGGATCGCCGCAAACGAGCAACGACCGGTCCTGCACGGCGACAACGGCTCCACGCTCAAGGCCACGACGGTGCTGGCGATGCTGCACTGGCTGGGCGTCAAGCCCTCGTACTCGCGCCCGCGGGTGAGCGACGACAACGCATTCGTCGAGTCCTTGTTCCGCACGGCAAAGTACCGACCGGAATTCCCGACTGGCGGCTTCCAGGACCTCGATGCCGCACGCCAGTGGGCGGCGCGATTCGTGCACTGGTACAACAACGAACACCGGCACAGCGGGATTCGGTACGTCACCCCGGCGCAGCGACATGCCGGTCAGGACGTCGAGATCCTCGCGGCGAGACACGATCTTTACCTGCAAGCTCGCAGCCGCAACCCGGCACGTTGGTCGCGCCACACGCGCGACTGGACGCCGGCCGGGGCCGTCGCCCTGAACCCAGAGCGCGACTCCATCGTTGCCCAGGCCGGAATCAGGGTTCATAAACAGGTTCACGTTGTATGACCGAGGCGACAACTACCTTGACGCGCGCCGCGACCCCTCCGGCGGCAGATTGTCGGAAAGGCGCGTCATGTGCTTGGTTTCCGCATCCCTGCCATTGATGATCCGGCCGTATACCGACCACTGGATCATGTCGTAGCCATCGTTGAGCAGAAACTTGCGGAATTGCACATAGGCCCGCTTTTCGGCCTTGGTCACCATCGGCAGATCGAAGAAGACGAGCAATCGCATGTATCGCCTCGTCTCGATTCCCACTCAATACTCCAGGCGATGCGGCTGCAAGCCGATCAGGGCGGGCAGGTCCAGGTCTTTCGCATCCTTCTCATAGACGCGCACGAGACTTTCCACGGCGTATTCAATCGCGGAGAGAACGGACATTCTGCCTTGCGGCATGCCGACATCGGTGTTGAGCAACGCCACGAGGGCTTGTTTGTCTCCGGGGATCAAATCGCCTTCGGTCGATGCGGGATTCTTCATGACGTACAAATCGACCAGTGGCCGGAACGGTTCGATCAGATCATCGGCGAGATTGAAGGAGTTTTGTTCGCTGTCGTGGAAGAGTCCGATCGTCGGATGGAGTCCGTGCGCCACCAACCCCCGCGCGATCGCACCACGCAGGACCGCATACCCGTAATCGAGCGCCGCGTTGTTCCAGCACTCCTTGGCCCGATGGAAATCTTGCCCGAATAATTGAGCGAAATAAAATGCTGCCGCTTGCGCCTCGAGGTTTTCCGGATCGCCGGAGCGAACGCGGCGGGCGTAGGATTGAAGGCGGTCGACTCCATCCCTGCCGCAAAATTCTAGGCAAGACGCTTGATTTTCGATCTTCCGCCGAATGATGCTCGCCCAGACTTGCTTTGCTGTCGGCCGTGCCACATCGAGTTGGCGCCGCATCATGCGTGTGGTACGCGAGTGGGAAAGAAACGGTAGGAATACGCCTGCGGGTTGATGGTTCTGCCCGGTCGCATACAGGCCGATTCCGTACTCCGCGCAGGCGGAGAGAACCGGATGGGTGATCGTGATCTCACGATGGTTTAGGACGATAACCGCGATGTCCTCGAACGGTACGAAGGCAGTGTCATCCTGTTCGATGGCAAGCGAGTAATGCTCCCGCCGCAGCTTTGCGGGGCGAGAGATCATGACGCTACGCCAGACCACGACGGGTTTCCGGTGGGGCTGGGTACACGTTCCCCAGCGTATCGACGTGGAATTTCTCGACTGACAGCGCGGTTTTTACGCCGATCCCATCTATAAAGCCATCCTTTCCAATTCTCTGGTTGCGGTCATGTGCCCAAATGCTGACGGCGCCGGTAGCGCGATTACAGCCCGCGTAGTATCCGAAGTGCCTTTCCTTTTTCAAGGTGATTCTGACGAGATCATTTGGATATAGCGCAAACAAAAAATCGAAGTCGTGATTGTTGATTGGCGTCCACTCGCCTTCATCCTTGTAAGCGATAACCGCCCTGGTCGGTAGTTGCTTGGCAACTGCATGATGGACATACAGCGGAACAAGATGAAATTTTCCGTCCTTTTTGCTTCGGAAAATATCGACACGAAGCATGGTGTCGTTCTTGGCGACCCCACCGCGAACCGGAATGCCGGACATCTTGTCGATGACCAGGGTTACCGTTCGAACAATCGGCCCGGTGGGATTGCCGTCGCGGTCCGGTTTCCGTAACGGGTTGTTGGGCGGGAATGCCTTTTCGCCTTTCCCGCCATGCGCTTCCAGGCGGGCGCGGATTGCTGCGTACAGTTTTTCGTTGCGATGGGGGTCGACTAGATTCTCGAGGTCGCGAAGGTTTAGCGCGGCGAGTGGGACTTTTTGCGTCACGCTTCCAACTTTTTTCAAGCGCTCCGTCTGGCGATAGATCGTGTCCTTGTGCGCGGCGCCGCCGTTGCGCCGTTGCGGCGCGCGGGAAACGAACATCGGCCGCAAGGTCTCCAGCGCTTCCGGCGGGTAGCTTCCCAAGCTTTGCATTCGTTCGCGCAGTTCCGCAGGGTCGTCCGTGTTCAGCCGCGTGAGGAGTTCGTCCCGGAAATAAGGCCATGGGCTTGGGAAATCCCGTTCGATTTGCCGATATTTCCCCGCGTCCACGATTTCGCCGGTTTCGAAATCAACGAAGCCAGTCCGAACTTTTTCCAACTCGTGTCGTCGCGCATAATCCGATAACCGCTTGACCATGCTCCGGCTGCAAGCGGCGATGACGGCGGCGTCCAGGGCATGGTGACGATCACTGTCGCCGCGCACCTTGGCCAAACCCCATCGGGCGCGCAGGAACGCGGTCAGTTGCCCGCTCAGCACCACACAGGTCCGTTCCTCGCTCTCCTCCGCGAGCTTCAGAAAGCGCTCCACGTAATTTTTGAAAAACCTGCTGATGTAGCGGGTGTCGTTGAGGTTGCGATCCCGGAATTCCTCGGATCCCTTCCCGGAGAAATCCTTCCGCAGGAGCCGGGCGCGCTTCGCAAGGCGGTACGCCTTGTTGGTTTCGACAAATGCTTTGAACTCCCGCCACCGCGGACTTTCGCTTGTACCGTCGAGATATTCATAGGGAGTCCGGTTTCCTTTGTTACGGTTTTCTTCCGCCAGCACGAGCACTTTGTTGTTCTTGCTGTCGTCGAAGCTGCGCGAGTAGGGCAGGGCATGATCGACCTCCGCGTAGCCTAAGTCCCGCAGCACGCGATCAAGGTCGAGTGGCTTCAAGGAGTAGGCGCACTTTCCGCCCTGCTCTCTGTAGAGCAGGAATTTTTCGAACTCCCGGCTTTTGGGCTCGATTCCATATTCGGCGGCAAAGTCGATTTTGAGTTTTTCGTTCCGGTCTCGGTATTCCTCCTGCGCCCTCTTTACCTTGTTGCGCTCATCCCATGGGCGGGATAGGTCGCGCGCCATCTCGATATGCATCGAGGAAGGAGAACCGTACCGGCGTACAACCGAATTCACGACCGTACGGGCCTGATTGATGGCGCGTAGCACGACGGGGTTTCGCGGAACGTCGATGTCGTCTCGGAATACCATGCGCCCGTCCGTCGTGCGACCGGAGTACAACGGCGGCAAATACAGGCTCCGCTCATCCGTGTCTTTACGCAGATCGCTATGGTGGTATCCGGCTGCCAGGCATGCCTCGTCATATCGAAGGCCAGCCTCCATGTGTGGCACGATCTTGCGCAGCGCCTTTAGCGACAGATTGTGAAACGTGTCGAAGCTGACTCCGCTCAGCGCCTGAACCATTTTCTCGCCGCCCGGGAGCGGTATCTTGCGTAGTTCCCGAAGGACTTCGTCGCCGTCCTTGAATACGGATAGAACCCACCCGATTTGATCGAGCAGGTCGGGTTGCCCCCCCGCCGCCATTCCGGCGATGCTTTCCCATTCGGTTTCGAGGCCTGCGTCCCGGAGCGTTTTCCGGAATTCTTGCCATGCCGGAAGTTTGACGAGCCGATCGTTCTCCGGATTTTTCGCTTTTCCATCGGGCTGTTGCGCACCGGTTGGATAGGCAAGACCGGAAAATTGGAACGAGTCCGGCAACAGGCCGTTCTTGCACAGTGCCGCGCGTAGTTGCTTGTAGGTGAAATCGCTTGCTTGTTGGTATGGAAGGGACAATGCGAGTCGACGTTCTGGATCGCTCAGAGGGCGCGTAACCCCGTCGACGAGCACGCGCAGATTGTTGAGTTTCGTCAGCCAGACATGGCGTTCCGCCGTGAAACTCGCTTTGGGCGCTCGGTATTCTTCCCGCTCGAACGTACACTTTCCGAGCATCTTCAGCAGGGCACTACCAGACAGCGGCGGTTTTTGCATCCACAGCAAACCGCTTTTCCGGTCGCCGTTGCCGAGGATTTTCGTTTGCAGGTCCGGTCCCGCGTGAGGATTCCCCAGTTCTTGTTGCCGCTCGAACAGAGTCGTCAGTTCGGCGGCTAGCAATATGCGGGAAAGGGCCTTGGTGTATTCGCCCCGCTTGTTGCGTTGCGCGCCGGGAAATTCCGTCAAAACCATTTCCGCGGCGCTGCGGTAATTTTTCTCCACCATCAGCTGCTTGGTCGCAGAGAGTCCCTGTTTTACCTTGCCGCCCTCCCCTTTGTCGGATTCCGCCTTTCTTTCCTCCGCCCGGCTGATCCAATGGAAGCCCCGGTGCTTGACGATGTGGTAAATCACTCGCGCCCACTCTTCCGGTGCGAGTTTCCGGTCCAGACCCTCGACGCGCAGTTGCCAGGGAGAAACCGCGCCGTCATGTCGGTCTCGAACGATTCGTGTACTGTCAATGAGCCCCGCGTGCTTCAACAGCCGTGCCAGCTTGGTCAGACGCCAAGCGCGGCGCCGCAATCTTCTGCGCATGAGCCGCGCATCGCGGCGCACCTTGTTCAGCGACTCCCCTCTGTCGGGGGTTTCCGCCTTGTCAAAGCAACGAACGCCGAGATCGATGATTCGATTCTCTCCGAGGACACACCACCCGACGGAGGCGATGCCGATGTCGAGACCCAAGGTGTACAGTAGGTTTTTTGTTTGCACGTTGTATTTCCTACGGGCTAGAATCGGACCCGTTGTAGTCTTCCGGGGTGAGAGCCGTTGCTACAATAAGGCGCTAGGCAATGACTACGCGCCGAATCCGGCCCGACGCAAGTCGGGCCTTCCTTTTTGTGGATTCTCGATAACGTGCCGCGGATTGCATACCGGCAGATATCCAAGGCGTGCATGTTGCGATAAGTTTCCGGACTCGACAAGAGGCGTCAGAGCCAATGCCGGACGATTCCGTGATCCCCCCATCCCGCCCCACCACCCACGTCGCCGTCGGCGTCCTCGTACGCGGCGACGGCGCTGTGCTGCTCGCGGACCGGCCGGAAGGCAAACCCTACGCCGGCTATTGGGAGTTTCCGGGCGGCAAGATCGAACCGGGCGAATCGGTGGAGGCGGCACTCGCGCGTGAGCTGCACGAGGAACTGGGCCTGCATGTCCGGGCTTCGGAGCCGTGGACGGTGATCGAGCACGACTATCCGCACGCCTATGTGCGGCTGTACTTCCGCCGGGTGTTCGCCTGGGACGGGGTGCCGGAGCCGAAGGAGGGGCAGCGCCTGCGGTTCCATGCGCCGGATGCGCCGCCACCGCAGCCGCTGTTGCCGGCGGCGATCCCGGCCTTGCGCTGGGCGCAGCTTCCCTCCATGACCATTCTTTCGCCGGGCGATCTGCCCGATGGCGCCGCCGTGCGTCAATGGATCGACGATCGGCTCGGGCGCGGCGCGCGGCAGCTGCTGGTGCGGGAACCGCGCCTGCGCGTCGCGGACGCGCTGCCGGCGCTGCGCGCCGGTGCGCAGCAGGCGCGCGCGTACGGCGCGCACCTGCTGGTCGATTGGTCCGGCTGCGGGGGCGATGCCGGTGCGGATTGGCAGGGCGGCGTGGTTCGTGCCGCCCAGGCCTTGCGCGATGATGCCCCGGACCGACGCAACACCGCATGCCGCACGGACCCGGAGGCGTGGTTCGGCGGCGGCGTGCGCGACCGGTCGGACCTCGTGCGCGCGGCGGCTTCGGGTTGCGATTTCGCGGTGATGGAGGCGGAGGTCGGGCGCGTGCCGGATTGGGAGGCGATCGCCGAGTTGTGCCGCGAGAGTCCGTTGCCGGTCTATGTCCCCTTGGCGCCGTCGGCGCCGACCTTGGCGCGGGCGCGCAGTCTCGGCGCGCAGGGATTGATCTGGCCCGCCTGAGCGCGGGGGGCCGGCGCGGTCACCGCGACGGCCGCTGGTGCCACTATTCGTTGCTCGTCGCCCGCACTTCCTCGATTGTCGTCAATCCCTGCAGCACTTTCTCGATGCCATCCTGCCGCAGGGTTTGCATGCCGTTCCGGGTCGCGCACGCCAACAGTTCGGCGGGCGCGGCGCGCGTCTGGATCAGGTGGCGCAGTTCCTGGTTGCTGACCATGAGTTCGTGGATGGCGATCCGTCCCAGCAAGCCGGTGCCGCCGCAGCGCGGGCAACCGGCGCTGCCGTATCGCATCAGTACGCCTTCCCGGCCGTAGCGGTGCTGCCATTCGGCCGCAGTCGTCTTGCGCACGACCCGCGCGCCGGCATTCGGCGCGGTTCCCAGGTAATCGGACAGCAGCTCTTCGATTTCCTCCGTGCTTGCCGGGCGTTCGGTCCGGCAGTGGGGGCAGATCCGGCGCACGAGGCGCTGCGCCAGCACGCCGAGCAGCGCGTCGGCGAAATTGAACGGGTCGACCCCGAGATCGATGAGGCGGGTGATCGTTTCCGGCGCGGTGTTGGTGTGCAGCGTCGAGAACACGAGGTGCCCGGTGAGCGATGCTTCGACCACCATGTGCGCCGTTTCGGCGTCGCGCGCTTCTCCCACCATGATCACGTCCGGGTCGGCGCGCAGGAAGGCGCGCAGCGCCTTGGCGAAAGTCCAGTCGATCTTCGGGTTGACCTGCACCTGGCGGAGCCCGGCCTGGGTGATTTCGACCGGATCCTCGGCGGTCCAGATCTTGCGGTCGGGGGTGTTGATGTGTCCGAGCGCGGAGTGCAGCGTGGTGGTCTTGCCGGAGCCGGTGGGGCCGACGCACAGCACCAGGCCGTAGGGGCGCTCGATCAATGACCGGAGCCGCAGCAGGTTGTCGGGGCTGAGGTCCATCTGGTCCAGCGGAATCGGCTTCGCCGCCGACAGCAACCGCAGGACGGCGTCCTCCAGGCCGTTGCTGGTCGGAATCGTCGCGACGCGCAACTCGAGCTTGTGCTGCGGCGAAAAGCGTGCGAAGTTGATCTTGCCGTCCTGGGGCTTGCGCCGCTCGGAGATGTCCAGGTCGCACATGATCTTGATGCGCGACAACAGCGGGTTGGCGTAGCCGTTCGGCAGCTCCAGATACGGCCGCAACCGGCCGTCCTTGCGGAAGCGGATCCGCACCTTTCCCCGATCCCCGGTACATTCGATGTGGATGTCGGAGACCGAGTCGGCATGCGCTTCGACGATCATCTGGTTGATGAGGCGCACGAGCGAGTTGTCGCTCTGCTCGATGGCCGCGGAATCGACCGGCGCCTCGGTCTCGACCTGCTCGAGTTCCTCGGCCAGCCTGCCGATGTCGACGGGCGGTGCCGGCGACTCCATGCCGCGGCTGCCTGGGCGCGCCTTGTCGCGCAACCCCCGGCTGCTGCCGACCGGTTCGGGCTTGGCCGACGCCAGCGGAATCTCGCAGAAGTCCAGTGCGCCGGCTGCCGGTTCGGGGTTGGCGCCGATGCGGGCGTATGCGACGGGCAGCGCGTCGTCGATGTCCTGTTGGGTTGCCAGCGCCGGAACGGCCTTGCACTGGGACACGAATTCGATTTCGTCCAGGGCCGCCCGTCGCGTGACGTCCTCGATGCCGATGGCCAGGCGTCCGTCGAGCATGGCGAGCGGCAGCACATGCAGCCGCCGCGCAATGGCGTACGGAATGCGTTTGAGCGCGTCGACTTCGACCGGAAACCGATGCACGTCGACGACCGGATAGCCCATCTTCCGCGCCAGCGCCGAGCGGAGGTCGTCGCGCGAAATCATCTCTTCGCGCACCAGCAATTCACCCAGAGGGATGCTCCGGTCGGCCTGCTGGATGGCCAGCGCGGCATCGAGCTGGGACTGGTCGATCAGGTCGAGGGATACCAGCACCTCGCCGAGCCGCGCCATCGGCATGCGTGACTGCGCCGACAGCGCCTCGAACAGGTCTTCCGCCGTCACGATCTGCCGGTGGACCAGGATCTCGCCCAGCTTCTGGACCCGCAGGGTTTCCTGCAGCGCGACCGCCTGTTCGATCTGCTCGGTGGTGGCGGCCTTTTGCTCGACGAGGATCTGGCCGATCGGCTTTTCGCTGGGAACTTCGTCGTGCAGTGCGGTGGCTTGGCGGGGGGAGCGCATCTCGGCGATCAGGGCATGGTTCGGAAATACCCCCATTTTTCCCCCGCCGCCGCGGCGGGAATCGCCGGATAAGCTCGGGCGGCCGCGCCGAATTTCGCTCGATCGGGCGCTACGAGGCGCAGAGCGCCATGTCGAACTCGACGTCCTGTTCCAGCGCGCGCGGCTTGAAGTCGCCGTCGGCGCGGGTGAACCGGACCCAGAGCGCATATTTGTTCGCGCTGACTTCCGGGATCGCGTCGCGGTCGCGTGCCACGCGCACCTGCATCAGCGCGTAACTCCGCCCCTGCAGCATCTGCTGGTAGCAGCCGGCCTGGGCGGTCAGGTGGGTATGGCGCGCGCTTTCGCGCAGCAGGCGGAGGATGATCGTGACCCCGGCGCGGAATGGCGCCAGGGGCTGGATCCAGCCGCGCAGGTCTTCCGTGCGCTTCGACGCGTCGTGGGAAAGCCAGGCGTGATACGAGGGCAGGTCGAACTCGCAGGTGCCGCCGGGGATGATCGATCGGCTGCGCACGCTCATCAGCCACTCGTTGTCGCGCAGGTGCTGGCCGGCCTTGCCGCTGAAGCCGTTGAGGTTCGTCTGGGTGGTTTCGAGCGCCACCAGCACCGACCGCAGGGCGTCCTGTGCGACCTTGGGGTTGTCTCTCAGGGCGGCCAGCGATTGCCGATCCCGTTCCAGCTCCTGCAGCAATTCGCTCTTGATGTCGGAACGGGAGGTGACCTCGGCGATCTCGAACAGGGTGAGCAGCGCCGAGTGGTGGCAGTAGGGATGGGTCTGGGTCTGGAAGTACTGGAGCTTCTCGAACAGATCCTCCAGCCGCAACAAGGTCCGCACCCGTTCGTTGAAGGGGTACTCGTAGAGAACGAGGTCTTGCGGGGAGGGCGGCGCGTCCATTCGACACGCAAGATAACACAGCGTCAGGCGGTGTCGTCCCGGACGCCGGGCGCGGACGCGACATAGGCATCCCACAGGCGCCCGACCCGCGCGCACAGATCGGCGGCGGTGCCGTCGTTGACGAGAATGTCGTCGGCGACTGCGAGCCGCCGCGCCCTCGGTGCCTGCGCACCGACGATGGCTTCGACCTCGCCGCGGCGCAAGGCGCCGCGCGCAAGGGTCCGCTCGATCTGCCGGTGGACGGGGCAATCGATGACCAGGATCCGGTGCGGCGGCAGGGCGGTGTGCAGCAGGCCCGATTCCACGAGCAGCGGAATGTCGAAGAGGAGCACGGAGGTCCCCCGGGATGCGAACTCCTGCGCGCGTGCGGCGGCGATCCGCGCAATCCACGGATGCAGGATGGCTTCGAGCCGCCGGCGTTCATCGGCATCCGCGAAGACCCGCGCGCGCATGCGGGCACGGTCCATCGCACCGTCCGGGCCGATCGCGTCCGGGCCGAACGCCCGGACGATGTCCGGCAGGGCCGCTCCGCCGGCCGCGGTGAGCGCGCGCGAAATCGCATCGGCGTCGACCACGCCCGCACCCAGGCGCGCGAATTCCGCCGCCGCCGTGGTCTTGCCGCTGCCGATGCCGCCGGTGATCGCGACACGCAATGCCGCGGCGGATTGCGCTCGGGCCACGGCGCTCACAGCGGCAGTCCGAACCGGCCGGCGATCGCCGGGCCATAGAGGAGGGCGAAGAATCCGGCGACGGCGAGATAGGGGCCGAACGGGATGGGAACGTGTCGCCCGCGCCGTGCAAGGAGGATCAACCCGATTCCCGCGACGGCCCCGGTCAGCGAGGACATGAGCATGATGGGCAGCAGCATTTTCCATCCCATCCAGGCGCCCAGCGCCGCAAGCAGCTTGAAGTCTCCGTACCCCATGCCTTCGCGCCCGGTGATCAGCTTGAATGCCCAATAGATCGACCAGAGGCTCAGATAGCCGATGCAGGCGCCGATCACCGCCTCGGGTAGCGGTGCGAAGACGCCATGCAGGTTGAGCAGCAGGCCGGCCCAGAGCAGCGGCAGGGTGAGCGTATCCGGCAGCAGCGTCGTTTCGGCGTCGATGACCGCCGCGGCGATCAGGGTCCAGACGAGCAGCAGGGCGGACGCACCCTGCCAGCCCCAGCCGAAATGGGCCGCGACCCACCAGGACAGCAGACCGGTAAGCGCTTCGACGAGCGGGTAGCGGGCGGAGATCGGCTGGGCGCAGGTTGCACAGCGCCCGCGCAGGAACAGGTAGGAAATCAGCGGAATGTTGTGCCGGATCCGGATCGGCGTGCCGCAGGCCGGACAGCAGGATGCCGGAACCCAGAGGTTGAACGGCGGCTTTGCCTCGATCGGAGTGCCGGCGAATTCGGCGGCCTGGGCGGCCCACTGCGCTTCGAGCATCCGTGGCAGGCGGTGGATCACCACGTTCAGGAACGAGCCGACGATGAGTCCGGTGACCGCGGCGGCGAAGGCGAAGAGGGAGTCGACTGGGAACGGCATGCGCAGGGGGCCGGGCGGACGTGCGGTGCCGGCCCCGGCACCGCACGCCGTGCGTGGAGTGCGGGTTAGACGACCTGGCCGAGCTTGAAGATCGGCAGGTAGATCGCGACGACGATGCTGCCGATGATGACGCCCAGGATGACCATGATCATCGGTTCCAGCAGGCTCGCCAGTGCGTCCACTGTCTCGTCCACCTCCCGCTCGAAATACTCCGCCACTTTGCTCAGCATCGAATCCAGCGCCCCGGCTTCTTCGCCGATGGCGGTCATCTGCACCGCCATCGGCGGGAAGACCCCGGAGTTCTGCATCGCCTGCGCAAGGCTGGTTCCCGTACTCACCTCCGTCTGGATCTGCCGCGTCGCCTCCTTGTAGACGGCGTTGCCGGCGGCCGGTCCGACCGAGTCCAGCGCTTCGACCAGGGGGACGCCCGCCGCGAAGGTCGTTGCCAGCGTGCGGGTCCAGCGCGCGATCGACGATTTTTTCAGCAGCGGGCCGATGACCGGCGGCCGCAGCAGCATGCGGTCGACGGTGGCCTGGACCGCGGGCGATCGCTTCCAGGCCTGGAGCAGGAAGTATCCGAAACCGAGACTGCCGAACAGCAGGAGGTACCAGTACTTCACGAAGAAGTTGGACATCGCGATGACCATGAGCGTCGGCGCCGGCAGGTCGGCGCCGAAGCTCGTGAACACCTGCTTGAAGGAGGGCACGACCCAGATCATGATGATCGAGACCACCAGGATGGCGACCAGGACGATCGTCACCGGATAGAACATGGCCTTCTTGACCTTGCCCTTGATCGCCAGCGTCTTCTCCTGGTACGTGGCGAGGCGGTCGAGCAGGGTGTCCAGAATCCCCGCCTGCTCTCCCGCCGCGACGAGGTTGCTGTACAGGGCATCGAAATACATCGGGTATTTCCGGAACGCCTGGTTCAGGCTGGTTCCGGTTTCGACGTCGGCGCGGATGTCCGATAGCAGGCGCCCCACCGCCGGGTTGGCATGCCCTCGGGCGACGATGTCGAAGCACTGCATCAGCGGAACTCCCGCCCGCATCATCGTGGCGAGCTGGCGCGTGAAGAGCGTGATGTCCTTGTCGGAAATCCGGCGCCCCCGCGGCAGAGATTGCTTCTTGATCTTGGTGGCCAGGATCCCGCGGCGCCGCAGCGATGCGGCCACGACGGACTCGCCGCCGGCGCGCATCTCTCCCTTGACGATGCGCCCGCTCTTGTCCCGCCCTTCCCACAGGAATATCGCCTCGCGGACCGCGTCCCGCCGGGCCATCACACCGGTTGCCATGACACTCCCTCGTTCATTCGTTCGTGCATCCCAGCACTTCGTCAATGGTGGTGATCCCCTGCTTCACCTTGAGCAGTCCCGACTGCCGCAGGTCGCGTACGCCTTCCTGCTGCGCCTGGCGGGCGATGTCCATCGAGTTGGCCCCGTGCAGGATGAGGTGCTGGGTGGCTTCCGAGATCGGCATGACCTGGTAAATGCCGGTCCGGCCCTTGTACCCGCTTCCCTTGCAGCGGTCGCAGCCGACCGCGTGATACAGCGTCCAGGATCCGTCGAGATCCGCTTCCGAAAAGCCGGCGGCGAGCAGCGCATCCTTGTCGACCGGTGCGGGCTGCTTGCAGTTGCACAGGCGCCTTGCCAGGCGCTGCGCCGTGATGAGGATGACCGAGGAAGCGATGTTGAACGCCGGAACGCCCATGTTGGCAAGCCGCACCAGGGTCGCGGGAGCGTCATTGGTATGCAGGGTCGACATCACCATGTGGCCGGTCTGGGCGGCCTTGATGGCGATGTCCGCCGTCTCCAGGTCGCGAATCTCGCCGACCATGATGACGTCCGGGTCCTGGCGCAGGAA
This sequence comes from Burkholderiales bacterium GJ-E10, assembly GCA_000828975.1. NCBI lineage: Bacteria > Pseudomonadati > Pseudomonadota > Betaproteobacteria > Burkholderiales > Burkholderiales bacterium GJ-E10. The sequence continues at coordinate 3,254,533 of AP014683.1, forward strand.
TGCGCGCATCGCATTGGCGAAGGTGAGGCCCGCCTTTTCGTTGACGTTGACCTGATTGATGCCCGCGAGCTGGATTTCCGCCGGGTCCTCCGCAGTGGAGATGTTGACCCCCGGCTGGTTGAGGATGTTCAGGCAGGTATAGAGCGAGACGGTCTTCCCGCTGCCGGTCGGACCGGTGACCAGCACCATGCCGTACGGACGCCGGATGGCCTGGAGCATCAATTCCTTCTGGTCCGGTTCATAGCCCAGCGCGTCGATCCCCAGCTTGGCCTGGGAGGCGTCGAGGATCCGCATGACGATCTTTTCGCCGTAGAGCGTGGGCAGCGTACTGACCCGGAAGTCGACCGCGCGCTGCCCCGAGAGGGCGAGCTTCATGCGGCCGTCCTGCGGCACACGCTTTTCCGAGATGTCCAGCCGCGAAACGACTTTGATGCGGGTCACCAGGCGTTCGCGGATCGCCAGGGGCGGCTGCGACACTTCGCGCAGGATGCCGTCGACCCGGAAGCGGACCCGGTAGTACTTTTCGTAGGGCTCGAAGTGCAGGTCGGATGCACCCTCGGCGATGGCATCGAGCAGCAGCTTCTGCAGGAAGCGGACGACGGGCGCGTCGTCGACCTCGACCGACGAGGAATCATCGGCTTGCGGTTCGGCGGTGTTTTCCGCGAGCAGGTCATCGAAGCTGACGTCGTCATCGATCAGCTTCTCGATCACCTGCGAGGCGGATTGCGCGCTTTTTTCGATCAGCGGGAGCAGCTTGTCGTGCTCGACGACGACGATGTCGAGCGCGAGTTGGGTCTGAAACTTGACCTGGTCGAGCGCCTGGGTGTTCGTCGGGTCGGAAACGGCGACTGCAAGGCGGTTGCCGCGCTTTCGCAAGGCGAGGATGCGCAGGCCCGCAACGAGTTTCCGGTCGATCGTGTCCTTCGGCAGTTGATCGGCGTCGAGCGCCGAGAGGTCGAGGAGCGGGTGTCCGAAGGTGTCGGCCGCGAACCGGGCGATGGTCGTCGGCGCGAGTCCGGTCACTTCCCGGGCGGCGACGAGTTCGTCGATGAACTGGGTGTTGCTCTGGGTCGCCTTGCGCGCCAGCGCCTCCGCCCGGTCGGGGCGCAGCTTTCCTTGTTGCACGAGCGCACGCGCCAGGCCCGTAAGGGCGCCGGCTGCGGGGCTGAGCTGAGTGGCCGCGGACATGGGTTCAGTGACGGAGTCTAGCGGCTGTTATAGCCCCGTTCCGCCAACGGCGAACCGAGGAGATGGCCGCGCAAACCCCGGAATTTAGCGGATTCGATGCGGATTGCCGAGCAGTCGCCAACTTACCGTGTTTCCGCCGCACCGGGCATCGCCGGAACGCGGATCAGCCGAACGCTGCGCACCGCCTGGTCGTGGGTCTGAAGGATCTCCGCCGCGCAACCCGGAAACCGGACGCAGCAGGGGGCGTCGGGAATCTGCTCCAGGCGTTCCAGCAGCAGTCCGTTGAGCGTTTTGGGGCCGCCGAGGGGCAGGGCGATCCCCAGCCGCCGGTTGAGCAGGCGCAGCGAGATGCTGCCGTCGACCACCGCATCCCCCGCCGGGCTCCAACGGACTGCCCCGGAGGCCAGCCCCGGCCGCGGTGGCGCAATTTCCCCGATGATTTCCTCGACGATGTCGTCGACCGTGACGAGCCCGAGCAGGTCACCGTATTCATCGACGACCAGGCCGAGGTGCTGCCGGTTTTCCTGGAACATCTGGAGTTGCTGGAGCAGCGAGGTTCCGGTCGGAATCCAGTACGGCTCGGCGAGCAGGCCCCGGAGCTGGTCCCGGGTCAGCGAGGCTGCCCCGGCCGCCAGAACCGGCAGGAGCTTGCGCAGGCTCAGGATTCCCTGCGTCCGGCTGATGTCGCCGTCGTACGCCGGGAGTTCGCCGTGGTAGCTCGTCTTGATCTGTTCCAGCAATTCTCCAACCGGGCGGTCGAGATCCAGCCCGTCGATGTTGGCCCGGGGCGTCATGATGTCGTCCACCGTCAGCGATTCGAGGTCGAAGACGTTGAGCAGCATGCTGCGGTGCTGGTGGGGAATGAAGCTCGAGCCTTCCAGGACCACCGTGCGCAATTCTTCCGGGGACAGCCGGACTCCGCCGTTTCCCGCCGCCGACCCGGCAATGCGGAGCAGGCGCAGGATGGCCTGCACGAAGAGGTTGACGAACCAGACGGCCGGTGTCGCGATCTGCAGGATCGGGCGCAATACGACGCTCGTCGCGAGCGCGATCGGCTCCGGATAGGTCGCCCCGATGATTTTCGGAGTGATTTCCGAGAACACCAGAATGACGAACGCGATGATCACGGTCGCCGCCCCGAGGGCCCATTCCCGGAGGCCGAAATCGTAGATCGCGATCGCCGTGACCAGGGTGGTCGCGGCGGTGTTGGCGAGATTGTTGCCGATCAGGATGACGCTGAGCAGGCGATCCGTGCGACCGAGCAGTGCCTGGGTGTGGCGGGCGAGGACGTTGCCCTGGCGCACGAGGTGCTGCAACCGGATCCGGTTGATCGCCATCATCGCCGTTTCGACGATCGAGAAGAACGCGGAAACCAGCAGCAGGGAGGCGAGCGCGAGAACGTGCGCCCATAAGGGAATATGCTCGGGCATCAGGATCGGGTGATCGGCTGTCCCCCGGGGGTGGGGGCCAAAACCGCATTATGGCGTGACCATGTTACGAGGGAAGGATATGATCGTTTGCGGACGGCGGTTCGCGAACGGTCCGTCGACGCACGGGAATGGTCGGTATGAATCTGCTTGGCTTTGTGGCGGTCGGTGGCGGGGCCGCATTCGGTGCCTGGTTGCGCTGGTGGCTGGGTCTGCGCTTCAACCCGGTGTTTCCGACCGTGCCGCTGGGAACCCTGGCTGCCAACCTGCTCGGCGGCCTGCTGGTCGGGCTGGCGGTGGCGTTCTTCCATCGTCATCCCAATCTGGCGCCGGAGTGGCGACTGTTTGCAGTGACGGGGTTTCTGGGCGGACTGACCACGTTTTCGACGTTTTCCGCCGAAATCGTCACGCTGATCGGCCGCGGCGAGTTCGCCTGGGCAGCGGGCGCCGTCGGCATGCATCTGGGCGGCTCGCTCCTGCTCGCGGGCGCCGGCTTCGCCATCGTCGCGGCGCTTGCGCGGATCCCGCAGTGACCCGCTTCCGGAAAAGGAGGTTGTTCCGATGCATGGCGTTTATCTGAAATTCTACGTACAGGAAAGGCGGCGCCTGCACGGCATCCTCGCGTACGAATGGTTGCTCGAGAATGCCCGCAAGCTCGGCATCCACGGCGGGTCGGCGTTCCAGGCGATCGCCGGCTATGGCCGCAACGGCGTGCTGCACGAGCAGCAGTTTCTCGAACTGGCCGGGGATCTGCCGGTCGAGGTCGGATTTGCCGTGACGGATGAGGAGGCGGACCGGTTGCTGCAGCGGATCCGCGACGAGAAGGTTTCCGTGTTCTACGTCCGGCTGCCGGTGGAGTTCGGCGTCACCGGTGACGGTCCGCAGAGTCCGTCGTGACGTGACGGACACGCGGGACGAAAACGAAAAAAGAAGCCGTGGTCGGGGTGAGAGGATTCGAACCTCCGACTCCTGCGTCCCGAACGCAGTACTCTACCAGGCTGAGCTACACCCCGTCCGAACCATCGATCCGGCCGTTGCGTGCGCCGGATCGATCGTTCTGCACTCTGCGCCGTTGCCTATCGGTCCCGGCGCATCGCGAAAGACGCTAATTCTAGCAGACGGTCGCGGTGGGTCGATGGCGGCAGGAGCCGGATGGCCTCCGCCGCTTCGGCGGAGCGGGTGTGCGCGCGCTGCCGGACGTACTCGATCGACCCATGTTCGTGCACGATGCGCGCGATTTCCAGGAAATCGCCGCTGCCGTTGCGGATCGCTTCGACCATGACCGCGCGCTGGGCGCCATCGGCCACGCGCAGGGCATGAATGACCGGGAGCGTCGGCTTCCCTTCCCGCAGGTCATCGCCGAGGCGCTTGCCGATGGTTTCCGCCGAGCCGTCGTAGTCGAGCACGTCGTCGATCATCTGGAACGCGGTGCCGAGTCCGGCGCCGTAGCGCGCGCAGGCCTCCTCGCGCTCGGGGTCGGCGCCGCTCAGGATTGCGCCGATCCGGGCCGCGGCCTCGAAGAGCGTGGCGGTCTTGCGCTCCACCACCTCCAGGTAGCGGGCTTCGTCGACGCTCGGATCGTGGATGTTGAGCAGCTGCAGCACCTCGCCTTCGGCGATGCGGTTCGTCGCATCGGCAAGAACCTGCATGACGCGCATGTTGCCCGCTTCGACCATCATCTGGAAGGCGCGCGAGTACAGGAAATCGCCCACCAGCACGCTTGCCGCATTGCCGAAGGCGGCATTGCTGGTGGGGCGTCCGCGGCGCAGGTCCGATTCGTCGACCACGTCGTCGTGCAGCAGGGTTGCGGTGTGGATGAACTCGATCACCGCGGCGAGCAGGACGTGATGTTCCCCCGAATACCCGGCGGCGCGGGCGATCAGCAGCAGGATCGCCGGTCGCAGGCGTTTCCCGCCTCCGCCGATGATGTGTTCGCCGATGGTTCCGATGAGCGCGATGTCGGACGTGAGGCGCGCGCGGATCGTCGCATCGACGGCGCGCATGTCGGCGTGGATCGGCGCCAGGATGTCCGCCAGCGGGTTGGGGGCGGAGGAGGCGGCTTCGGCAGCGGCGGATACGGCGGATTGCATGGGTGGCCGGAATTATATTGATGAAGCACCGAACCGCCGAGGAAATCGGCCGGACCGGCGTGGAAAATCGGGCATCATACGAATAGTAAATAGAAAACAGTACTCCCTTGCCGCGGCGTGGTGCGCGCGCCGCGCGGGTCTCCTTGACGGCGGACGCGGAGTCCTGCGATAATCCAAAACTTTCCGATTGAAAATGAATGGGGTTGCCATGTTTGCGGTGATTCGAACGGGCGGCAAACAGTATCGGGTGAACGCGGGTGACCGCGTCAAGGTCGAGACGTTGCCGGGCGAGGTCGGGGATCAAGTCACGCTCTCCGAAGTGCTCGCGGTCGGCGATGGCGCCCAGGTGCGCATCGGTACGCCGCTCGTGGACGGTGCGGCGGTGGTCGCCACGGTGGTCGGTCATGGCCGACACGACAAGGTCCGGATTTTCAAGATGCGCCGGCGCAAGCATTTCCAGAAGCACGCGGGACATCGACAGAACTACACGGAACTCCGGATCGAATCGATCGCCTGATCGCGATCTTCCGGCATCCGTCATCGAGGTAGCTATGGCACATAAAAAGGCAGGTGGTTCTTCCCGCAACGGCCGCGACTCCAAAGCGAAGCGGCTGGGGGTCAAGGCGTACGGCGGCGAAACCGTTCGCGCCGGCAGCATCATCGTCCGCCAGCGTGGCACGCAGTTCCATGCCGGCGACAACGTCGGAACGGGCCGCGACTACACCCTGTTCGCCCTGGTGGACGGCATCGTCAGCTTTGCGGTCGGTGGCGAGCGCAATCGGCGGTCGGTGCACATCCAGCCGGTCGCACCCGAAGTCGCTGCATAATCGTCCGCATCGCGGCGGGTTGTTTTTTTGATGGCGGCCTGCCGTTGACCCGGCAGGCCGTTTTTCGTTGTCGCGTTCCCAGAGGGTTGGGGGTCGCCGCCAACGTGGGTTTCGAAGCGGCAACGCAAGGCGTTGTGTAAGCGTTCAGCATGAATTTCGTTGATGAAGCGCGTATTGAGGTGAGCGGCGGTCGCGGTGGCGACGGCTGCGCGTCGTTCCGTCGCGAAAAATTCATCCCCAAAGGGGGGCCCAACGGCGGCGACGGTGGTCGCGGAGGTAGCGTCTGGGCGGTTGCCGATCGCAATCTGAACACGCTCATCGAATACCGATATCAGCGCCGGTACCAGGCGCAGAACGGCGAGGCCGGACGGGGCTCCGACTGCTTCGGCGCCGGAGGCGACGACATCGTGCTGGCGATGCCGGTGGGGACCGTGGTCTACGACGACGACACCGGCGAGGTCATCGCCGACCTGGCCCGGCATGGCCAGCGCGCGCTGATTGCCGAGGGCGGGTCGGGCGGGTTGGGCAATCTGCACTTCAAATCCAGCACCAATCGGGCGCCGCGGCAGTTCACGCCGGGCAAACCCGGGCGGGCACGGCACCTGCGGCTGGAGCTGAAGCTCCTGGCCGACGTCGGCCTCCTCGGGTTGCCGAATGCCGGCAAGTCCACGCTGCTTTCGGCGGTGTCCAACGCCCGTCCGAAGATCGCCGACTACCCGTTCACCACGCTGGTTCCCCACCTGGGCGTGGTTCGCCTGGAAGAGGGAAAAGGGTTCGTCGTCGCGGATCTGCCCGGCCTGATCGAGGGGGCGGCGGAAGGCGCCGGACTCGGGGATCGCTTCCTGCGGCATGTGAGCCGCACACGCCTCCTGCTGCATGTGCTGGACGTTTCGCCGCACGAACCGGATGAGCCCTTGGCCGACCCCGTCGCGCAGGCGCGCACCATCGCCGCGGAGCTGCGCAAGTACGATCCGGCCCTGCAACGGCGGCCGCGATGGATCGTGCTCAACAAGATCGACACGGTGCCGCCGGAGGAACGCGACGACCTGGTCGCCAAGCTCCGCCGTCGGCTTCGCACCAAGGCGCCGATCTTCGTGATTTCCGCGGCAACCCATGAAGGATGCCGGGACCTCATGTGGGCGGTGCAGCAGTTCCTGGTGGAACATCCCCCCCGGGACCATGCCGATGCCGATGCCGCGGCCGGCGGCGATTCCGAGCCGGCTGCGGTGGAGGCTGCGCCGCCTTCCGGATGGAGCCCGATTTGACCGTCGGAGCGGCTTCGGCGGGATCGCCGACTCCGCGCTTTGCCCGCGTGGTCGTCAAGGTCGGCAGCAGTCTCGTCACCGACGAAGGCCGCGGCCTCGACGCCGTGGCGATTTCCCGCTGGGCCGCCCAGGTCGCCGCGCTGCGCGGAGCGGGTTGCCAGGTGCTGCTCGTTTCCAGCGGCGCGATCGCCGAGGGCATGAAGCGGCTCGGGTGGGCGCGCCGGCCCCAGGAAGTCCACGAATTGCAGGCTGCCGCCGCGGTCGGACAGATGGGCCTGGCACAGACGTATGAAACCTGTTTCCGTGCCCAGGGCATGCCCACCGCGCAGGTGCTGTTGACGCACGCCGATCTCGCGGACCGGGCGCGTTACCTCAATGCACGCTCGACCCTGCTCACGTTGTTGCGGCTCGGCGTCGTACCCGTGATCAACGAGAACGACACCGTCGTCACCGATGAGATCAAGTTCGGCGACAACGACACGCTGGGCGCCTTGGTGACGAACCTCGTCGAGGCCGACACGCTGGTCATCCTGACCGATCAGCGCGGTCTCTTCGATGCCGACCCGCGCCGCGTGCCGGGTGCGACGCTGATCGCCGAGGCGGTGGCGGGGGACGCGCGGCTGGAAGAGGTCGCCGGCGGCGCGGGAAGCGCGATCAGCCGCGGTGGCATGCTGAGCAAGGTGCTGGCGGCCAAGCGTGCCGCGCGCAGCGGCGCCTGTACCGTCATCGCTTCCGGCCGGGAGCCGGACGTGCTGCTTCGTCTGGCGCACGGCGAGGCCATCGGCACCCGCCTGACGGCATCGACGCCCATGCGCTCGGCGCGCAAGCAATGGCTTGCCGACCATCTTCAGCTCAAGGGGCGCGTGGTGCTCGACGCCGGCGCTGCCGCCGCGCTCCGCGACCAGGGGAAGAGCCTGCTGCCGATCGGCGTGATCGAAGTCCGCGGGGAATTCGCACGCGGCGACGTCGTTGCCTGCATGGATGAATCGGGCGCGGAGATCGCGCGCGGCCTGGTGAACTATTCCAGCGCCGAGGCCCGCCTCATCGCGCGCCGGCCGAGCGCCGAGATCGCGCAGGTGCTCGGGTTCATCGAAGAACCCGAACTCATCCACCGCGACAATCTCGTGCTGCTGTAGCCCCTGGTGTCCTGAGCGCCGGCGTCCGCTCAGCCCACCAATGGGTCCCGGTTTCTTCCGCGCCAGGATTTACGACGCACTACGCTAGCGTCCTGAGTCGGAGATTCGTCGAATGAAATCCTGCCCAAACGACGCCATGCTTTGTCGCCGTGCTCGCCGGGTTCCCAACCCGGACTGCGCGCGGCTTCGCGCCTGACGCCGTTTGGGCAAGATTTCCCCTACACCGATTTCTTGCGAATGATCGTTCAACGAATCTCCGACTCAGGACACTAGAGCGGACGCGCGCCGCCGCGCGTCTTGGGAAAGACGAACCGCGCGAGTTCGCGCAGCGCCTTGCCGTACACCTCCCGCTTGAACTCGATGACCGACTCCATCGGCACCCAATACTCGTGCCATCGCCATGCATCGAACTCCGGCTTGTCGCTGCGGTCCAGCCGGACGTCGCAATCGTTTCCGAGCAAGCGCAGCAGGTACCAGATCTGCTTCTGGCCCCGATAACTCCCCCGCATCTCCCGCCGAATCCACTGCTCGGGCACGTCGTAGCGCAACCAGCCGCGCGTGCGTCCGACGATCTGGACGTGTTCGGTTTCCAGGCCCACCTCTTCGTACAGTTCCCGGTACATCGCCTGCTCCGGTGTCTCGCCGAGCTTGATGCCCCCTTGCGGAAACTGCCAGGAATGTTGGCCTAGCCGCTTACCCCAGAACACCTCGTTGCGCCGATTGAGCAGGATGATGCCGACGTTCGGGCGGTACCCGTCCTTGTCCAGCATGCCAACCCCTGAAGCGATATCATTTCCGGTCGATTATATGGAAAAGCCATGCGCGCCTCCGCCTATCTCATCTCCACCCAGAAAGAAGCCCCCGGCGATGCCGAGATCGTCAGCCAGAAACTGATGCTGCGTACCGGCATGGTGCGCAAGCTCGCGGCCGGCATCTACAACTATCTTCCCCTCGGCTTGCGCACGATCCGCAAGATCGAGGCGATCATCCGGGACGAGATGGACCGCGCGGGCGCCCTCGAACTGCTCATGCCGGTGGTGCAGCCCGCGGAGCTGTGGATGGAGTCGGGGCGCTGGGAAAAATACGGCCCGGAACTCTTGCGGATCCACGATCGCCACCAGCGCGATTTCGTCCTGCAGCCCACATCGGAGGAGGTGGTCACCGATATCGCGCGGCAGGAAATCCGCAGCTATCGCCAGCTGCCGGTCAACTTCTATCACATCCAGACGAAGTTCCGCGATGAACGGCGCCCCCGATTCGGCGTCATGCGCGGACGCGAGTTCACGATGAAGGACGCCTATTCCTTCGATCGCGACGTCGAGGGCGCGCATCGCAGCTACGAGGCCATGTTCGCCGCCTACATGCGGATCTTCACCCGTCTGGGCCTGCGTTTCCGGGCAGTGGCAGCCGACACCGGCGCGATCGGCGGTTCGCGCTCGCATGAATTCCAGGTGATCGCCGACAGCGGCGAGGACGTCATCGCCTACAGTCCCGAAGGCGAATACGCCGCCAACATCGAACTGGCGGAGGCGTTGCCCCTGTTGGCGGCGCGGGCGCCTGCGCAACGCCCCTTGCAAAAGACCGCGACGCCCGGGAAGACGAAGTGCGCCGACGTCGCGCAATTTCTGGGCGTTCCGGTCGAGCAGACGGTCAAGGCGGTCGTCGTGGCTGCCGCATCCGCCGCGGCGGATGCGGCAGCCGCTCCCGAGATCGTCCTGCTGCTGCTGCGGGGTGATCACGAGCTCAACGAAGTCAAGACCGGCAAGCTTCCGGGGTTCGGCGACGGCTGGCGCATGGCGAGCGACGCCGAGATCGCCGACACCTTCGGCTGCCCGCCGGGCTCCCTCGGGCCGATCGCGCCGCGCAAGGCGGTGCGGGTCATCGCCGACCGCACGGTCGCCAACATGTCGGACTTCGTCTGCGGCGCCAACGAAGAGGGCGCGCACTACACCGGTGCGAACTGGGGCCGGGACATGGCGGAGCCAGCGTTGGTGGCGGACCTGCGCAACGTGGTGGCCGGCGATCCCGCCCCGGATGGCAAGGGCCGCCTTGCCATTCAGCGCGGCATCGAGGTCGGCCACGTCTTCTACCTGGGCACGAAATACTCGGAGAAGCTCAACGCCACGTTTCTCGATGAAACCGGCAAGGCACGGTTCTTCGAGATGGGCTGCTACGGGATCGGCGTCACGCGCCTGGTCGGCGCGGCAATCGAGCAGAACCACGATGCCCGCGGCATCGTCTGGCCGGAATCGATCGCGCCGTTCGCCGTGGTTCTGTGCCCGGTGAATTACCAGCAGTCGGAAAGCGTGCGTGCGCGTGCCGATGCGCTCTACGAGGCGCTGCGCGCCGCCGGCGTCGACGTCCTGCTCGACGACCGTGGCGAACGTCCCGGCGCGATGTTCGCGGACGCGGAGTTGATCGGGATTCCGCATCGCGTGACCATCGGCGAGCGCGGCCTCAAGGCGGGCAAGATGGAGTACGTGCCGCGCGCCACGCTGGAATCCGTCGAGATCGACGCCGAGGGCGCGGTGCAGTTCTTGCTGGACCGGCTCGGCGGCCGGTAGCATCCGGCTCTCGAGCCTCCGGAATGTCGGGCGGCGGAACGGGTTCCCTCATCTCCCCGGAGCGTTCCATGCGCATCCTGGTTTCCGAGCGCCGCCGCGCGCTGACGCTCGCCGCGCTGGCGTTGCCGCTGCTGCCGCTGCGCGCCCGCGCCGGCGCCCAGCAGTACGAAGCGCTTGCCGCCTCCGTCCGCACGGCGCTGAGCGCATTGATCGCCGACCCGACGCCCCCGACCCGACGCTTCGACACGCCTGCCGAACGCGCCGCATTCGAGCGCTGGCGGCAGGTGATGTCCCGCCGCCTTGCCGCACGTCTGGCTTTGCCCCGCACCCGCGACGATCTGCTGCGCACCCTCGACTACGAAGCGATCCGCGCCGGACTCGACCGGCAGATGGTGCTGGGCCTGATCCAGGTGGAGAGCAATTTCCGCAAGTATGCGATCTCGGGCGCGGGAGCGATGGGCTACATGCAGGTGATGCCGTTCTGGGTCGACCTGATCGGCGACGGCAACGTGCGCAGCCTGTTCGATATGCGGACCAACCTGCGCTACGGCTGCGTGATCCTGCGGCACTACATCGACGAAGAGCGCGGCGACCTGTTCCGCGCCCTTGGCCGCTACAACGGATCGGTGGGCGACCCGGCCTACCCCAACGCCGTGCTCGCGGCGTGGAAGGGCAATTGGTCTTACCGCGGCGGATAGTCGCGCGCGGTCGCAGGGGGCGCTCGCCGGAACGCTCAACCCCGCTTCATTCCCCCCGTCATCGATCCGAATGCCCGCATCATCTTCGCCAGGCCGCCCTTGCGCATCTGCTTCATCACCGAGTTCATCTGCTCGTACTGCGTCAGCAGGCGGTTGACCTCCTGCACCGGCACCCCCGCGCCGGCGGCGATGCGCCGCTTGCGCGAGGCCTTGATCAGTTCGGGCTTGGTGCGCTCCGCCGGCGTCATCGACTGGATCATGCCCTCCATGCGCCGGATCTGACGCTCGGCCACCTTCGGGTCGAGTTGGCCGGCAGCCTGCGACAACTGCGCCGGCAGTTTGTCGATGACCCCGCCCAGTCCGCCCATGCGCCGCATCTGCGCGATCTGTTCCCGGAAGTCGTTGAGATCGAATCGAGCCCCGGTCTGCATCCGTTTGGCCAGTTTTTCGGCCGCGCCCAGATCGACGGAACTGCGGACTTCCTCGACCAGCGCAACGATGTCGCCCATGCCGAGAATCCGTCCGGCCATGCGCTCGGGGTCGAACGCCTCCAGGCCGGTCAGCTTCTCCGCCGTGCCGGCGAACTTGATCGGCTTGCCGGTGACGTTGGTGACCGACAGCGCGACGCCGCCCCGTGCGTCGCCGTCGAGCTTGGTGACGACGACCCCGGTGAGCGGCAGCCGCGCCCCAAACGCCGATGCGGTCTGCACAGCGTCCTGGCCCAGCATCGCGTCGACGACGAAAAGCGTTTCGATCGGATGCAGCGCAGCGTGCAACTGCGCGATCTCCTCCATCATCGGCTCGTCGACCGTGGTGCGTCCCGCCGTGTCGACGAGCACCACGTCGATCAGGTGGCGCCGGGCATGGTCGACCGCCGCACGGGCGATATCGACCGGACGCGCGCCGGGCGGCGTCGGAAAGAATTCGATCTCGGCCTGCTCGCAGACGGTCTGCAATTGCGCGATGGCCGCCGGGCGGTAGACGTCGACCGATACGGCCAGCACCTTCTTGCGGCGCTGGCCAGCCAGCCAGCGCCCAAGCTTGCCGACCGTCGTCGTCTTCCCCGCGCCCTGCAGGCCGGCCATCAGGATGACCGCCGGCGGCTGCGTCGCCAGATTCAGCTCCCGGTCGGCGGCCGGCAGGTCGCCGCCCATCAGTCGCACCAGTTCCCGGTGCACGATTCCGACCAGGGTCTGCCCTGGGGTCAGGCTGCCGAGCACCTCCTGGCCGAGTGCCTGCTCGCGGATGCGCGCGACGAAATCCCGCACGACGGGCAGGGCGACGTCCGCCTCGAGCAGCGCCAGGCGCACTTCGCGCAGCATGTCCTGCGTGTTGGTTTCCGTCAGCCGCGTCTGGCCGCGCATCTGCTTGACGATTCGGGAAAAGCGGTCGGTGATTTGATCGAGCATTTGAGAAAGTCCGCCGGGGGCGTGGTATATAGGTCGACATGCAAACCGAAGGATTCTACGGCGCGGCCTACCTTGTGGTCGCGGGACTGTACCTTGCCGCGGCATATGGCGCCTGGCGGTCGTTACGGGCGGGGGCCCACCGGCTGCCGGGATGGGTCGTCGGTGCCTTGCCGCTCGCGGTCATCGGACACGGGGGGCTGCTGGCGGTCGACATCTTCGGCGGCGGGGGGCTGCGGTTCGGATTCGCCCAGGCGCTGTCGGCGATGATGTTCGTGGCGAGCGCGTTCCTCTGGGTGGAGGACTTTTTCCTGCCGCTCGGCGGACTCTACACCCTGCTCCTGCCCCTGGCCGCGGCCTGCAGTCTGCTCCCGCTGGGGTTTCCGGGCGAGGAGATCGGGGAAGGCAGTTCGGTGGCGCTGCGCGTCCACATTTCCGTCTCGATCCTCGCCTACAGCCTGTTCACCATCGCCGCCCTGCACGGCGTGCTGATGAACATCGTGGCCCGGCGGCTGCATCGCCCCCGTCGCGAGGCATCGCGTTCCGTCGATACGCTGATCACGCAGTTGCCGCCGCTTCTGTCCCTCGAATCGCTGATCTTCCGCCAGATCGCCGCGGGGTTCGTGCTGCTGACGACGTCGCTGGGGAGCGGCATCTTCTTTTCGGAAGAGCTGTTCGGTCGGCCGATCCGCGTCGATCACAAGACGGTTTTCTCGATCACCGCGTGGGTCGTGTTCGCGATGCTGCTCGTGGGGCGCTATGGCTTCGGCTGGCGCGGGAAGGTGGCGCAGCGCTGGATGTTCACCGGCTTCGCCTTGCTGCTGCTGGCGTACGTCGGCAGCCGTTTCGTGTTTGAAGTGATCCTGGATCGGGGATGGCAGTGAGCCGGCTGATATTCTGGCTCCTCGTCGGCGGACTGGCGATTTCGGCGTTGCGCCGGCTGGGTGGGGACGGTTCCACGCGCCGCAGCGCCTCCGGAGGACCCTCGCGCGGCGACGCGCCGCGGATCGAGAACATGGTGCGCTGTGCGCATTGCGGCGGATATCTGCCCGAGTCCGAAGCGTTGCGGGGACCGGATGGGCGATGGGCGTGTTGTCCGGAGCACCAGGGGCATTCCGGGTAGCGTGCGCCGGGCGTTTCCATGGCGCAATCCGCTGATCCATCGCGCGCGGCCGACGCGGCCCGCGGGGAGACTGCCGGACTGGTCGTAAGGCCGGTATGGCAGGCGCTCCGGGCGTTGTCGCTGGTGCGGGTCGCCGCGGCAGTCTTCGCCCTGGTGTTTGCGCTGCTGTTCTCCGTTCCGGTCGAGGCGGGTGGTTCGGCGGGATCGCCCCACGACGTCACGGCCGTCCTCGGCGTGTACTGCGTCCTGGCGATGATCCTGGCCGCCATGGCGGTCCTGGCACGGCGCCATTTCACGGCGCAGCTCAGCATCCAGTTCAGCGTGGATCTCCTCTTTGCGACGGTTCTCGTCGTGCTGAGCGGGGGCATCCGCAGCGAATTCGCCGTGTTCTACCTCCTGCCGGTGGCGGGTGCGTCGGTGATCTTGCCGACCGGCCCCGCGTTCTTCATTTCGTCGATTGCGGTGGTGGTCCTGCTCGCCGACGCCTTTTTGCGCAGCGTCCGTCAGGGCCAGGCCGGCGCACAACTGTTCGAGGCCGGCCTGTTCGGCGCGGCGCTGTTCGGCATCACCGCATTGTTGCGCCTGTTGGCAACGCGGCTGCGCCGGCAGGAGACCCTGGCGCATGTGCGCGGGGTCGACCTGCACAGCCAGCTGGAAATCAACCGGCTGGTGATTTCGCAGATGGAACAGGGGGTTCTCGTCGTCGATGCCGCCACCCAGGTGCGCGCGAACAACATCGCGGCGCGCGTGTTCCTGGGCCTGGATCGGGGCGCCCAGCTCACCGGGCGCCGCCTCGACGAGTTTCCCGCCTTGGCAACGTTGGTGGGCGCCTATCGCCGCTGGCTGTCGTCGCCGGTGCCGGCGGACGAACGGCCGGCGCAGGACGAGTGGGTGTTCCCGGCGCCGCCGGGAGCCGAATCGGGGGCTGGGGAGACGCCGCGCCCCCTGCGCGCGCGTTTCGCGCGGCCGCCCACATCCCGATCCGGCGAGTTCGTCATCTTCCTCGAGGATTTGCGCGCGATCGAAGACCGTGCACAACGCCTCAAGCTGGCCGCGATGGGGCGCTTGACGGCATCGATCGCGCACGAGATCCGCAACCCCCTGGGGGCGATCGGCAATGCCGGGCAGCTGCTCGCGGAGGAAGCACTGACTCCGCTGCAGCGCCGCCTGGTGGAGATCGTGCGGGAAAATACTGCGCGGCTCAACCGTTTGGTGGAGGACGTGTTGCGCGTCGCGCGGCGCGATCCGCCGATGGGGGATGCGCTCGATGCGCGCCGGTTCGTCGAAACCTGGGCCGACGAGTTTCAGCGCGATCGGGCGGTGCCGGAGGGGGTCCTCGCCGTCGAGGGGGCGATCGGCGCGGCGGTGGTGTTCGAGCCGGGGCACCTGCGCCAAATCCTGTTCAATCTTGTCGATAATGCGGTGCGGTACGCCTCCGGGAAGCCGGGTTGCGTGCGGATCGTCCTGCGCGAAGCGCGCGCCGAGGATCCTGCGCAGATCTGGGTTCTGGATGACGGCCCGGGCGTGCCGCCAGCGGAACGGGCGGCGATTTTTGAACCGTTCTTCACGAGCCGCGCAAAAGGAACCGGGCTGGGCTTGTACCTCGCCCGCGAATTCTGCATCGCCAACGGAGCGGAGTTGGTCTACGACCTGTTCGCCCGGGAGGACGGCGTGGATCGTTGCGGATTCGCCGTGCGCTTCGTGCGCGGCGCGGCCGAGGGGGCAATGGCGGAGGAGCCCCTGGAAACGATCCAGGATCTGGAGAGGGAGGTACGGTGGGGCGACTAGGGCCGGTTTCCACGGCAACGGACGGCGGCCGCCCGCAGGGGCTGTCGGTGCTCGTCGTCGACGACGAAGCGGACCTTCGCGAACTGCTCGGAATCACGCTCGAGCGGTTGGGGCTGCATGTCGACGGGGCCGGAACCCTGGAAGAGGCGCGCGAACGGTTGCGGTCGCGCTCGTATCGCCTTTGCCTGACGGACATGCGTCTGCCGGACGGCTCGGGACTCGACCTCGTGCGCGAACTCGGTGCGCGGGGGGAACCGAAGATCGCCGTCATCACCGCGTACGGCAGTGCTGACAATGCGGTTGCGGCGCTCAAGGCCGGCGCATTCGATTACCTCTCGAAGCCGGTGGATCTCGATCAGCTCCGCACGCTGGTGCGTGCCGCCCTCGGCGGGACGGGAGGCGATGCGGGCGCGGGAGCCGAGGACTTTCTGCCCGGCGGCGCCGGCGCGCGGCTGGTCGGCAACTCGCCGACGATGCAGCAATTGCGCTCGTTGATTGCCCGCCTGGGGCAAGGCATGGCGCCCGTGGCGATCACCGGCGAATCCGGTTCGGGCAAGGAGCTGGTCGCGCGCGCGATCCACTCCGCGTCGGTGCGTCGGGCCGGCCCCTTCGTCGCCGTCAACTGCGGTGCGATTCCCGAAACCTTGATGGAAGCGGAATTTTTCGGCTACAAGCGCGGAGCGTTCACCGGTGCCGAACGCGATCGCGACGGATATTTTCAGGCCGCTTCGGGCGGGACGCTCTTTCTCGACGAAATTGCCGAGCTTCCCCTTGCGATGCAGGTGAAGCTGTTGCGCGTGATCCAGGAGCGGCGCCTCCAGAAGGTGGGCTCGATTGCCGAGGATCCGACGGACGTGCGCATCCTGAGTGCGACCCACCAGGATCTGGCGCGGCTGGTCGAAGTCGGTCGGTTTCGGCAGGATCTCTACTACCGGCTGAACGTCATCGAGTTGCGGGTCCCGAGCCTGCGGGAGCGTGCGTCCGACATTCCCGACATTGCCCGTGCCCTGCTGCAGCGCATCGTCGACCGGACGGGCGTCGCCTTTGCCCGGTTGACGCCCGAAGCCGAAGCGGAATTGGCGCGGCAACCGTTCCCGGGCAATGTCCGGGAACTGGAAAACGTGCTGGAACGCGCCGTCGTATTCACGGGAGGCGGCGATCTGGCGGCGGCGGATCTGGCCTTGCGGCCGAGTTCGGTGACGATGGCCGCCGTGCCGGCCGCGGATCCGGGCGCGATGCCGCCCGCGGCGGCGGCACATGGCGCCACCCCGGCCGACGAGCTTGCGGAGCGCGCGCGGATCGAGGTCATCGACGGGGTGCCGTCCGATCTGGCGGCGTATCTGGACGAGGTGGAGGGTGCGGCGATCCGCGCCGCGCTTGCGAAGACACGCCATAACCGGACCGCGGCCGCCCAGTTGCTGGGAATTTCCTTTCGTCAGATGCGGTACCGGATGCAGCGCCTGGGGTTGAAGTGAGTCGTGCCCTGGAGGTCGACGCCGACGGCTGGATCGCAGGCGTGCGCCGGGTCGCGTCGCCACACTTCGACGCGCGCCCGACCGCCGGTGCTGCCGATACCGTGGTGGATCTCGTCGTGCTGCATTGCATCAGCCTGCCGCCCGGGCGGTTCGGCGGCGACGAGGTCGCGCGGTTCTTCGCGGGCACGCTCGATTGCGACGGCCACCCGTTTTTCGCGCGGCTGCGCGGCGTCCGCGTGTCCGCACACTTTCTGATCGGGCGCGATGGCGTGTTGACGCAATTCGTTTCATGCCGGGACCGGGCATGGCATGCCGGCGCTTCCGCGTTCGAAGCACGGCCCGGATGCAATGATTTCTCGCTCGGCGTGGAGTTGGAAGGGTGCGAGTACGAACCCTTTGCGGACGCGCAGTACGCCACTCTGGGTGCCCTGCTCCCCGCCTTGCGGGCCGCCTACCCCCTGCGCGCGGTCCGCGGCCATTCCGAGATCGCGCCTGGGCGCAAGACCGACCCCGGTCCGCTCTTCGATTGGACGCGGTTGCGACGGGATTTCGCCGGAAATTCTGCAAGTGATTGCTGACCCCGAAAAGATCTCCTAAGATCGCCACCACAATTTCTTGTTGCTGTTTTGTTGTTGCATACAAGATATTGTGTCCAAAGAACATTTCCAGCCGGCGGCCGCAACCGCGCGGGCGCGGCGCGACAGCGCCGTAGGGCCGGCAATCCGCTGTTACGGGGGGATCGATGCAATATCAAAATCAAGGGGAAGCGGCGGTTGCCGCTGCCGCGGGCGGAGGCGCTTTCGGCGGCGCGGTGGCGGGAGATGCGCGGGTGCAGGCGCTGGCGCATCCCGTGGCGAGCGGACTGGCCGATTACCGGATCATCCGTCGCAACGGCGCCGTCGTCGCCTTCGAACCGTCGAAGATCGCCGTCGCCATGACCAAGGCATTCCTCGCGGTTCACGGCGGCCAGGCCGCGGCATCGGCGGCGATTCGCGAACAGGTCGAGCGCCTGACCGCCGCCGCCGTGATGGCGCTCATGCGCCGCGAGCCGGCGGGCGGAACGTTTCACATCGAGGAAGTCCAGGACCAGGTCGAACTGGCGCTCATGCGCGACGGCGCGCACGATGTTGCCCGCGCCTACGTTCTGTACCGCGAGCGGCGCGCGCAGGAGCGGGCGCAGCACCAGCCGGCGGCGCTGCCGGAGCCGGCCGCGCTGCACGTCACCGACGGCGGGCGTCGGGTTCCGCTGGATGCGGCGCGCCTGCGTTCGACGATCGAGGCCGCATGCGAGGGGCTGACCGAGTATGTCTCCGTCGATGCCGTGCTGTCGGCGACGCTCAAGAACCTCTACGACGGCGTCCCGGTGGAGGAGGTGCACAAGTCGGCGATCCTGGCCGCCCGGGCGCGGATCGAAACCGACCCCGCATACAGCGAGGTGACGGCGCGCCTGCTGTTGCACGTCGTGCGCAAGGAAGTGTTCGGGACCGAAGTGGCGCAGGGCGCGATGGTGGAGCGCTACGCGGAGTATTTCCCGCGGTGCGTCCGGATCGGGGTCGACGCCGGCCTGCTCGACGAGCGGCTGTTGCAGTTCGACCTGCCGCGGCTGGCGGCGGCGCTCAAGCCGGAGCGCGACCTGCAGTTTTCGTATCTGGGGTTGCAGACGCTGTACGACCGGTATTTCCTGCACCGCGACGGGCGCCGCTTCGAACTGCCGCAGACGTTTTTCATGCGGGTGGCGATGGGACTGGCGCTCAATGAGATCGACCGCGAGACGCGGGCGATCGAGTTCTACGATCTGCTCTCGAGCTTCGATTTCATGAGCTCGACGCCGACGCTGTTCAATTCCGGGACGCAGCACTCCCAGCTTTCGTCCTGCTATCTCAGCACGGTCCCGGATCATCTCGACGGCATCTACGAAGCGATCAAGGACAACGCGATGCTCGCCAAGTTCGCGGGCGGTCTGGGCAACGACTGGACCCCGGTGCGCGCGCTCGGCGCCCACATCCGCGGCACGAACGGCAAATCCCAGGGTGTCGTGCCCTTCCTCAAGGTGGTCAACGACACCGCCGTCGCGGTGAACCAGGGCGGCAAGCGCAAGGGCGCCGTCTGCTGCTATCTGGAGACCTGGCATCTGGACATCGAAGAGTTCCTGGATCTGCGCAAGAACACCGGGGACGATCGCCGCCGCACCCATGACATGAATACGGCGAACTGGATTCCCGACCTGTTCATGAGGCGGGTATTCGAGGAGGGCGAGTGGACCCTGTTTTCGCCCAGCGACTGTCCGGATCTCCATGACCTGACCGGACAGGCGTTCGAGGCGGCCTACCGGGCATACGAGGAAAAGGCGGCCCGCGGGGAGCTGCGCCTCTTCAAGAAGGTCGCCGCGACGCATTTGTGGCGCAAGATGCTCTCGATGCTGTTCGAGACCGGCCATCCCTGGATCACGTTCAAGGACGCCTGCAACCTGCGCTCGCCGCAGCAACACGTCGGGGTTGTGCATAGTTCCAACCTGTGCACCGAGATCACCCTGAACACCTCCGAGGAGGAGATCGCCGTCTGCAACCTTGGTTCGGTGAACCTGCTCGCCCATCTGTGCCCGGACGGTTCCGGCGGCTTCGACCTCGACCTCGAAAAGCTGCGGCGGACGGTGGGGATCGCAATGCGGATGCTCGACAACGTCGTCGACATCAACTACTACGCGGTGTCGAAGGCGCGCAATTCCAATCTGCGCCACCGGCCGGTCGGCCTCGGGATCATGGGTTTCCAGGATTGCCTGCATCGCCTGCGGATCCCGTACGCATCCGAAGCGGCGGTGGAATTCGCCGATCGCAGCCAGGAGGCGGTCTGCTATTTCGCCTATTGGGCCTCCACGGAGCTGGCGGCCGAGCGCGGGCCCTATTCGACCTTCCGCGGCTCGTTGTGGGATCAGGGAATCCTGCCGCGCGACAGCCTCGAAATCCTGGGGCGGGAGCGGGGCGGCCACCTCGAAGTCGACGCGCAGGAGCGGATGGACTGGGCGGCGCTGCGCGAACGGATTTCCCGGTACGGGATGCGCAACTCCAACTGCGTTGCGATCGCGCCCACGGCGACGATTTCCAACATCGTCGGGGTATCGGCCAGCATCGAACCGACCTATCAGAACCTGTATGTGAAATCCAACCTCTCCGGGGAATTCACGGTCGTCAACCAGCATCTGGTGCGGGAGTTGAAGTCGCTCGGGCTGTGGGACGAGGTGATGGTCGCCGATCTCAAGTATTTCGACGGCAGCCTGGCGCGCATCGATCGCATTCCCGAGGAGATCCGGCAGCGGTACGCGACGGCGTTCGAGGTCGATCCGACCTGGCTGATCGAGTGCGCCTCGCGTCGCCAGAAGTGGATCGATCAGGCGCAGTCGCTCAACATCTACCTGGCGGGGGTTTCGGGCCGCAAGCTCGACGAGGTCTACAAGCTCGCCTGGTTGCGCGGTTTGAAGACGACCTACTATCTGCGCACGCTGGGGGCGACGCATGCCGAGAAGTCGACGGGACGTGCCGGGACGCTCAACGCGGTGCCCGTCGCGGCGGATCCCGCCGTTGCGGTGGCGGAGGGGAAGGTCTGCACGCTGCGCCCCGGGGATGCGGGGTTTGCCGAGTGCGAAGCGTGCCAATGACAAGAACAGATCGGGAGAGGAATCATGTTGCAATGGGATGATGTCGAGCCGGCACGGCCGGTGACGGCGGGGACGCCGGGGCCGCAGCTGGCGCTGGCGCAGGGTTCGGCCGAGCCGATCCGGACGCCGGCGGCAACCCCGGCCCCAGGCCGGGCACGCGCGCCGGACGACGCCGGGACCGCGTCCGAGGGGCGCGTACGGATGGAGGACAAGCGGATCATCAACGGCCGGGCGGACGTCAACCAACTGGTTCCGTTCAAGTACAAATGGGCCTGGGACAAGTATCTGTCCGCCTGCGCCAACCACTGGATGCCGCAGGAGGTCAACATGTCCCGCGACGTGGCCCTCTGGAAGGATCCCAACGGCTTGAGCGAGGACGAGCGGCGGGTCGTCAAGCGCAACCTGGGATTTTTCGTGACGGCCGATTCGCTCGCCGCGAACAACATCGTGCTCGGCACGTATCGCCAGATCACGGCCCCGGAGTGCCGGCAATTCCTGCTGCGGCAGGCGTTCGAGGAGGCGATTCACACCCACGCGTACCAGTACATCGTCGAATCCCTCGGGCTCGATGAGGGGGAAATCTTCAACGCCTACCGGGAAATTCCCTCGATTCGCGCCAAGGACGAGTTTCTCCTGCCGTTCATCGAGGTGCTGACGGATCCGGGATTCCAGACCGGGACCCCGGACGCGGACCGCGCACTCCTGCGGTCGCTGATCGTTTTCGCCTGCCTGATGGAGGGGCTCTTCTTCTACGTCGGGTTCGTGCAGATCCTGGCGCTGGGTCGCCAGAACAAGATGACGGGCGCGGCCGAACAGTATCAGTACATCCTGCGCGACGAGTCGATGCACTGCAATTTCGGCATCGACATGATCAACCAGATCAAGCTGGAAAACCCCGGGTTGTGGACGGCCGAGTTCCGCGCAGAGATCCGTCAGCTGTTCCTGACCGCGGTCGACCTGGAGTACCGCTACGCCGAGGACACCATGCCGCGCGGGGTGCTGGGCCTGAATGCGGCGATGTTCAAGGACTATCTGCGATACATCGCCAACCGGCGCGCACAACAGATCGGGATGGAGACCTTGTTCCCCGAGCAGGAGAATCCGTTCCCCTGGATGAGCGAGATGATCGACCTGAAGAAGGAACGCAACTTCTTCGAGACGCGCGTCCTTGAGTATCAGAGCGGCGGCGCGCTCAACTGGGATTGAGTCGCCATGCAGCGCATCGATTCGATGGCGAATCGATGCGCTGTTTTTTCGCGCTGTTTTTTCGTTGAAACAGAAAAAAATTCTTGCAGTGCGGAAGCATCGGGAGTAATAATTCGCCCGTGAATTTTTTGTAGTTCGATCGCGAGATCGATCGCCGAATTGAACGCAGACA